>JBFHPI010000243.1:0-5442 GCA_041592855.1 Pseudomonas sp. | reverse complement strand
GCTCGCCAAGGAAGTGATCCCCCATGCCTGATACTCCGCTCAATCCCCCCGCCAAACAGCAGCCCCGCCAGTGGTTGCTCGGCCTGACCCTGCTGGTTCTGCTGGCCCTGATGCTCTGGTGGTTCTGGCCAACCCCCAGTGCACCGCAGAGCGGTGGCCGCTGGCGAGATGGCGGGCCGGTGCCGGTGCGGGTGGCCAGTGTCAAGCAGGGCGATTTCAGTGTTGAGCTCAAGGCCCTGGGCACGGTGACGGCCTATAACACCGTGCATGTGCGCAGCCGGGTCGATGGCGAGCTGCTCAAGCTGTTATTCAGCGAAGGCCAGCAGGTCGAGGCCGGCCAATTGCTGGCGCAGATCGACCCGCGGGCCTACCAGATCGCCCTGCAACAGGCCGAGGGAGCTCTGCAGGAACATCAGGCGCAACTGACCGGGGCCGAACGGGACCTGGCGCGTTACCGCGGCCTGCATGTCGAACAGTCCATCGCCAAGCAGACCCTGGATACCCAGGAAGCCCTGGTCAACCAGCTGCGCGGCGGCCTCAAGAGCCTGCAGGCCCAGGTCGCCAATGCCCGCCTGAATCTGGATTACACCGCTATTCGCGCCCCCATCGCCGGGCGTCTGGGCTTGCGCCAGGCTGATGCGGGCAATCTTGTGGGTAGTGGAGACAGTACGCCCCTGGTGGTGATCACCCAGACCCAACCCATCGCCGTGATGTTCAGCCTGCCGGAAGTCGAGCTGCCGGCACTGGTCGAGCAGATGAGGGCAGGGCGCAAGCTGACCGTCGAGGCCTGGGATCGCAGCGAGCAGCGCCAGCTGGCCAGCGGCGAGCTGGAAAGCCTGGACAACCAGATCGACATCGCCACCGGCACGGTCAAGCTCAAGGCCCGCTTCGAGAACAGTGACGAGCTGCTGTTCCCCAACCAGTTCGTCAATATCCGCCTGCAGCTGCAGACCCTTCAGCAGGTCACCCTGATTCCGTCCGCCGCGCTGCAGTTCGGCCCCGATGGCAGCTTTGTCTATCGCCTGGATGATGAGGACAAGGTCTATCTGCAGGCGGTGCAGGTGGCGGCCAGTGATGGCGCGCAGACGGTCATCGGCAGCGGCTTGCAGCCGGGCCAGCGTATCGTTCTGGAAGGCACCGACCGCCTGCGCAGCGGCAATCAGGTCGAGGTCATCAGTGATCCAGCCGGTGCCCCGGCTCAGGTGCAGCAGCCCGCCCCATGAATGCCTCACGCATCTTCATTCTGCGCCCGGTGGCCACCACGCTGCTGATGCTGGCGATCTTTCTCTGTGGCCTGATTGCCTATCGCCTGTTGCCGGTGTCGGCCCTGCCGGAAGTGGATTACCCGACCATCCGCGTGCTGACCCTCTATCCCGGCGCCAGCCCCGATGTGATGACCAGCGCGGTGACCGCGCCTCTGGAGCGACGCTTCGGCCAGATGGCGGGCCTCAAGCAGATGTCCTCGACCAGCTCCGGTGGCGCCTCGGTGATCACCCTGCGTTTCAATCTGGATGTGGGCCTGGATATCGCCGAGCAGGAAGTGCAGGCCGCCATCAGCAGTGCCAGCAACCTGCTGCCCGGTGATCTGCCGGCGCCGCCGATCTACAACAAGGTCAACCCCGCCGATACCCCGGTGCTGACCCTGGCCATCACCTCCAGGAGCCTGCCGCTGCCCCAGGTGTTCGACCTGGTGGACACCCGCCTGGCGCAGAAGCTGGCGCAAACCAGCGGCGTCGGCCTGGTGACCCTGGCCGGTGGTCAGCGCCCGGCGGTGCGCATCCGCGTCAATCCCGAGGCCCTGGCTGCCTATGGCCTGAACCTGGCCGATGTGCGCAACCTGATCACCGCCAGCAACGTCAACCAGCCCAAGGGCAACTTCGATGGCCCGACCCGGGTGTCGCAACTGGACGCCAATGATCAGCTGCGCTCGGTGGAAGAATACGAGCAACTGATCCTCAGCTATAACGATGGCGCCGCGTTACGTCTCAAGGATGTGGCCGAGATTGTCGATGGCGCAGAGAACCAGCGCCTGGCGGCCTGGGCCAACCAGAGCGAAGCGGTGCTGGTCAATGTGCAGCGCCAGCCCGGCGCCAATGTGATCGAGGTGGTGGACCGCATCAAGGCGCAGCTGCCCAGCCTCAGCGAAGGGCTGCCGGCCAGTGTCGAAGTGACCCTGCTCACCGACCGCACCGAAACCATCCGCGCCGCCGTGCGCGGGGTGCAGAACGAGCTGCTGCTGGCCATCAGCCTGGTGGTGCTGGTGACCTTTCTGTTTCTGCGCAAGGTGTCCGCCACCCTTATTCCGTCCATCGTCGTGCCGCTGTCGCTGATCGGCACCTTCGGCGTCATGTACCTGTGCGGCTTTACCCTGAACAACCTGACCCTGATGGCCCTGACCATCGCCACCGGCTTTGTGGTGGACGATGCCATCGTCATGCTGGAGAACATCGCCCGCCATCTGGAGGCCGGTGAAACGCCGCTGAATGCGGCGCTCAAGGGCGCCAAACAGATCGGCTTTACCCTGATTTCCCTGACCCTGTCGCTGATCGCGGTGCTGATCCCGCTGCTGTTTATGGCCGATGTGGTCGGCCGCCTGTTCCGTGAGTTTGCCATCACCCTGGCGGTGGCCATCGGCATCTCCCTGGTGATTTCCCTGAGCCTGACGCCGATGATGTGCGCGCGCCTGCTCAAGGCGGAAAAACCCGAGGAAGAAGGGCGCTTCTACCGCGCCGCCGGGGCCTTTATCGACGCCATGATTGCCCGCTACGGCCTGTGGCTGCAGTGGGTGCTGGCCCGCCAGGGCCTGACCCTGCTGGTGGCGGTGGCCACCCTGGGGCTGACGGTGCTGCTGTATCTGGCGGTGCCCAAGGGCTTCTTCCCGGTGCAGGACACCGGGGTGATCCAGGGTGTTTCCGAGGCCCCGCAGTCGATCTCCTTTACCGCTATGAGCGAGCGCCAGCAGCGCCTGGCCGAGGTGATTCTGCAGGATGAGGCGGTGGCCAGCCTGTCGTCTTCCATCGGCGTGGACGGCGACAACCCGACGCTCAACAGCGGCCGCCTGCTGATCAACCTCAAGCCCAGGGCCGAACGTGATGTCAATGCCAGCCAGGTGATCGAACGCCTGCGCCCGGCGTTGGCGCGCATTCCCGGGATCGAGCTGTACCTGCAGCCGGTGCAGGACCTGACCATCGAGGACAGGGTCAGCCGCACCCAGTTCCAGTTCAGCCTGGAGTCGCCGGACCATGGCCTGCTGGACGAGTGGGTGCCCAAGCTGGTCGACGCCCTCAGCCAGCAGCCGCAACTCACCGATGTCGCCAGCGATCTGCAGACCCGCGGCCTGCAGGTGTTTCTGCACATCGACCGGGACATGGCCGGGCGCCTGGGCATCAGCATCGCCGATATCGACAATGCCCTGTACGACGCCTTTGGCCAGCGCCAGATCAGCACCATCTACACCCAGTCCAGCCAGTACCGCGTGGTGCTGGAGAGCCGTGATGCAGGCCAGCTAGGCCCGGCGGCGCTGCGGCAGATCCATGTGCGCTCCGATGGCCAGCAGGTGGCCCTGAGCAACCTGGCGCGGATCGAGGAGGGCGCCGCAGCACTGGTGATCAACCATATCGGCCAGTTCCCGGCGGCGACCCTGTCCTTCAACCTGGCGCCGGGGGTGTCGCTGGGCGAGGCGGTGCAGGTGATCGAGCGGGTGCAGCAGGAGATCGACCTGCCGCCTGGCGTGCAGAGCCAGTTCCAGGGCGCCGCCGAGGCGTTTCGCGCCTCATTGAGCTCGACCCTGCTGCTGATCCTGGCGGCCATCGTCACCATGTATATCGTCCTTGGAGTGCTCTACGAGAGCTATATCCACCCCATCACCATCCTCTCCACGCTGCCCTCGGCGGGGGTGGGCGCCTTGCTCGCGCTGCTCTTGACCGGTAACGACCTGGGCCTGATCGCCATCATCGGCATCATCCTGTTGATCGGTATCGTCAAGAAGAACGCCATCATGATGATCGACTTCGCCCTGGACGCCGAACGTAACCAGGGTATGCAGCCGCAAGCGGCGATCTATCAGGCCGCGCTGCTGCGCTTTCGGCCGATTCTGATGACCACATTGGCCTCGCTGTTCGGTGCTATTCCGTTGATGCTGGCCAGCGGCTCCGGCGCCGAGCTGCGCCAGCCCCTGGGCCTGGTGATGGTCGGCGGACTATTGGTCAGCCAGGTGCTGACCCTGTTCACCACCCCGGTGATCTACCTGTACTTCGATCGTCTGTCGCGGCGTATAAGCGGGCGCAGTGCGGCGGGAGTGGCGGTATGAGCACTGTGATTGGGGGCTGGGCGTGAACCTTTCCGCGCCCTTTATCCGCCGCCCGGTGGCCACCTTGCTGCTAAGCCTGGCCATTCTGCTGCTGGGCGGGGTCAGTTTTGGCCTGTTGCCGGTGGCTCCGCTGCCGCAGATGGATTTCCCCACCATCACCGTGCAGGCCAGCCTGCCGGGGGCCAGTCCGCAGGTCATGGCCTCCAGCGTGGCCACGCCGCTTGAGCGTTCCCTGGGCACCATCGCCGGCGTCAGCCAGATGAACAGCCGCAGCAGCCAGGGCAATACGCGGATCATGATCCAGTTCGACCTGGACAAGGACATCAACGCCGCCGCCCGCGAGGTGCAGGCGGCCATCAACGCCGCCAGCGAGATGCTGCCCAGCGGCATGCGTACGCCGCCCAGCTACCGCAAGATCAATCCCTCCCAGGCACCGATCATGGTCCTGGCCCTGACCAGTGAGGTGCTGAACAAGGGCCAGTTGTATGACGTGGCGGCCACCATCCTGGCGCAGAAACTGGCGCAGATTGATGGGGTGGGCGAGGTGTCCATCGGTGGCAGCTCGCTGCCGGCGGTGCGCGTGGCCCTGGAACCGCGCCTGCTGGATCAGTACGGTATAGCCCTCGACGAGGTGCGCCAGCGCATTGCCGCGGCCAACGCGAAACGGCCCAAGGGCGCGGTGGAGGACGGCCAGCGCCACTGGCAGGTGCAGGCCAGCGATCAGCTGGAAAGCGCCGCCGACTACCTGCCATTGATCATTCGCTACCAGAACGGCGCGGCGGTGCGCCTGGGCGATGTGGCGAGCGTTACCGACGGGGTGGAGGACCGCTACAACAGCGGTTTTTATAACGATCAGGAAGCCGTGCTGCTGGTGATCAACCGCCAGACCGGCGCCAATATCCTGCAGACCATCGACGATATCCGCGCTGAGCTGCCGGCCCTGCGCGGGATGATCCCGGCCAGCGTCGAGCTGGACGTGGCCATGGACCGCTCACCGGTGATCCGCGCCACCTTGTATGAGGCCGAGCGCACCCTGCTGATTGCCGTGGCCTTGGTGATTCTGGTGGTGTTTGCCTTTCTCGGGCGCTGGCGGGCGGCGCTGATCCCGGCGCTGGCGGTGCCGGTCTCCCTGG
>JBFHPI010000242.1:0-5448 GCA_041592855.1 Pseudomonas sp. | reverse complement strand
AGGGCCTGCTCGGAAACGGACTTGCCCGGCTGACTCTGCATAAAAAAGGCCGCCACCACCCCCAGCACCACTACAGCGGCAGCCAGCAGATGCTTGACCGGCAATTTCAATCCGCCAGCACGACCGGCCTTGGCACGCTGCACCAGCATGGCCTCGCCCAGCACCTCGCGAGCCACCTTGTTGATCGCCCCCGGCCAGCCCTCGGACTGCTCGTGAATCTCCTCGATCTGCTCTTCGCTGAGCAGCTCAAGTCCCTGGCCCGCGCCCTCCAGACGCTGCCCGAGGTACTCCCGGGTTTCCTCCAGTTCGTAGGGCTGCAACTCGATGATATGGAAACACTCGTCACCACGGGCCAGCTCATCCAAACGCGGCAACAGCTGGGGCTCAGCAAAGAGGAACACATGGGCACGCCCTTCGGCATTGCCAGCCGCCAGCAACAACAGGGCATTGATAGCCTCATCGGCCAGCAATTCGGCATCGTCGACCAGCAGGTAGACCTCCTGACCGGTCACCGACAGCTGGGCGATCTGCGCCATGATGGCCTGCAGGTCACCCCCCTCAATCTGCACGCCCTGCGCCACCTGGCGTAAAAGACCAGGCTTGTCTGCCGCCCCCCGGGCTGAAATGACCAGGGCATGTACCGCCTGTTTGTTGCTACTGGCCACCAACGCCTGCCGCAGCAGGGTTTTGCCGGCACCCTCCGGCGCACTGACCACCAACAGCAACTGGCTGTAGCGGGCCAGATGATGCAACTGCCCTAAAACGGGCTTGCGCTGTGCCGGAAAAAACTTAAAGCCCGGCACACGCGCCGCAAAAGGATCATGACTGAAGCCGTAAAACTCCAGGTAGGCCTCATCAGCATGCAAACTGGTCATAGGTTACTCATCAAGTATTTAGGCGCTCCAGCTGCGCGACATAATCTGCGCTCAGCGTGGCATTGAGGATCTCAGGGGCAAAATCGGCGGTCACTACCGCCTCGCCCAGATGGCGCAACAAAACCAAACGCAGCTGGCCATCAAGCACTTTCTTATCGACTGCCATATGCTGCAAAAAGTCATCCACCGACATTCCGGCCGGCGGCACCACCGGCAAGCCGGCCGCCATAAGTAGACGAACACCGCGATCACACTCATCCGCCGAAATCCACCCCAGGCGACGGGACATATCCAGGGCCATCACCGTACCAGCAGCCACGGCCTCGCCATGCAGCCAGACGCCATAGCCCTGCTCGGTCTCGATGGCGTGACCAAAGGTATGCCCAAGGTTGAGCGTGGCCCGCACCCCAGACTCGCGCTCATCAGCACTGACTACACTCGCCTTGGCCGCACAGGAGCGCGCGATGGCCGCAGTCAAGGCCTCACCATCAAGACTGCGCAGTGCCTGCATATGCGTTTCCAGCCAGCCCAGAAAGGGCTCATCGCAGATCAACCCGTACTTGATGACTTCCGCCAGCCCTGCGGACAACTCGCGTGCTGGCAACGTCTTCAGGGTCGATGTATCGATCAATACGGCCTGTGGCTGATAGAAAGCCCCCACCATGTTCTTGCCCAACGGGTGATTGATGCCAGTTTTGCCGCCAACCGAGGAATCAACCTGGGACAGCAATGTGGTAGGAATCTGAATAAAATTCACCCCGCGCTGGTAACAGGCAGCAGCAAAGCCCGCCATATCACCAATTACCCCCCCACCCAGGGCAATGATGGTGGTGCGTCGGTCATGACGCGCCTCTAGCAGCCCATCGAAAACCAGCTGCAAGGTCTGCCAGTTTTTGAACGCCTCGCCATCGGGCAAGATGATCGAGGTCAGCTCATAGCCCTGTAACGCGGCTTCAAGCTTTCTCAGGTACAGGGGGGCAACGGTCTCATTGGACACTATCGCCACCTGCCGCCCAACGATATGCGGACGCAGCAAGTCGGCACGACTTAACAGGTCCGCACCGATATAGATGGGATAACTGCGCTCACCCAGGTCGACATGAAGAGTTTGCATGGAGCCCCCTGTTAAAAAGGGCTTTAGGATAGCGCAGTTCGCACTGCGCTTTAACGGGGGTCAAGCGCCTGAATGCGCTCAATAATTTCCTGAACCACCAGCCGCGGTGGCCGCTCATCGGTTTCCACCACGACATCCGCGATTTCACGATAGAGGGGATCACGCAACTCCAGCAGATCTGCCAGCACCTTGGCCGGGTCAGCCGTACGCAGCAACGGACGATTACGATCCTTTGCCGTGCGGTGAATCTGCTGCTCAACCGACGCATGCAGATATACAACGCAACCACCCGACTTGAGTGCAGCCCGGTTTTCCGGGCGCATTACGACCCCACCACCGGTAGCCAGGACCATATCCCCCAACTCGCAGAGCTCAGCAATAACCGCCTGCTCACGCTCACGAAAACCCTGCTCACCTTCCACATCAAAGATCCAGGGAATATCGGCGCCAGTGCGTGACTCGATCTCCTTGTCGGAGTCCTTGAAGGGTAATCGCAACTCTTTGGCCAGAAGACGCCCGATGGTGCTTTTCCCAGCCCCCATCGGGCCCACAAGAATCAAACTGGTCACTTAATCAACGACTCACCGCGATCGCTTGATTATTCATAATGCGTGGAGTGAGGAAGATCAGCAGTTCATCTTTCTCGTCGGTAACCAGTTCACGCCGGAACAGACTCCCCAGATAAGGCAGATCACCGAGGAATGGAACTTTGTCCACGGACTTACTCTGAGTGTTGGTGAAGACACCACCGATCACAATGGTCTCGCCATCTGTTACCAGAACCTTGGCATTGACCTCATTTTTGCTGATTGACGGCACACCTCCAGTTTGTGCTGCCTGAGAGAAGTCTGGAGCATCCTTGGTGACTTTCACCTCGATAATGATGCGATTATCCGGGGTGATTTGAGGCGTCACCTCAAGAGAGAGCGATGCTTCTTTGAAAGAAGTACTGGTTGCGCCACTCGAACTGGCTTCCTGATAGGGCACTTCAGAACCTTTGAGAATCTTGGCGGTTTCCTTATCCGACGTAACCACTTTAGGCTGCGAAATTACCTCACCGTTACCGCTGGCTTCCAAGGCTGAAAGCTCAAGATCCAGAATGGTGTTATTTGTAATGAAGCCAATCCCAATGCTCGAGGTACCTGCAGCACCCAAGTCAACAAAGTTGCCCAAGGAAGGCAGCGGGTTCTGCACACCCGGATTCTGACCATAGCCCGGAGCATTTGGACGAGCACCGCCACCTCCACCTACAACCAGATTGCCATCCCCGACCCGAGCGCCACGCCAGCTGACACCCAGAGACTTGCCATAATCCACATTCGCTTCGACGATTCGCGCCTCGATCATCACCTGTCGAACAGGAATATCCAATTGAGCAACGATCCTACGCAGCTCATCCAGCCGCTCCTGCGTCTGGTAAGCAATAATACTATTGGTACGATCATCTACCGTAATAGAGCCACGGTCATCAGAAGTACCGTCGGCACTGGTAACCGACTGGAACAGCTTGGCCATATCAGCGGCCTTGGCGTAGTTGACCTGTATCAACTCACGACGTAGCGGCGCCAATTCAGCAATCTGCTTCTGCGATTCCAGCTCCTGACGCTCACGAGCAGCTATTTCATCGGCCGGCGCGACCAAAAGCACATTGCCGACCTTACGCTTGTCCAGCCCCTTGGTCTTGAGTACCAGATCCAACGCCTGATCCCATGGAACATTCTGCAGGCGCAAAGTGATATTGCCGCGCACCGTATCACTGGCCACCAAATTGAGGTCTGTAAAATCTGCGATCAGCTGCAGAACCGAACGCACATCGATATCCTGAAAGTTCAAAGACAGCTTTTCACCGCTGTAGGCAAACCTCTCAGCTTTGCGCCTTTCAACATCATCTTCGGTAAGCGGTTTAATGCTCAACGTGAGTTTATTATCGGTCTGATACGCCAGGTAATCATAAAAGCCCGTAGGCTCGATAACGATACTGGCCTTATCACCTGACCCCGTGGCGCTTACAAATTGCACAGGCGTAGCGAAGTCCTTTACATCCAGACGCACGCGAAGAGACTCCGGCAACTCGGTCTTGGCAAAATCGAGACGAATCTTGCCACCCTGATCCTGAATATCCGGACTGACGGAAGCATCGGAGAGCGAGATAACGACATTACCCTCGCCCTGCTCACCACGTTGAAAGTCGATATTGCTGATCGCACGCGTCGCTTGCCCATAGACTTTCGCTGGCGCGACGCTGGCTGGCGTAACAACGGGAGCTTCAGCCGCTACGGCACTACCGGCAGAACCACCCACGACCACAAACAGATTATTGCCTTCAACACGCGTGCTATAGGGCGCCAGTGTTGTCAGATTGACGATTAGACGGGTGCGGTCTTTCGCCTCTACCACGGTCACGCTACGCGCATTACCCACCCCAAGGTCGTGATTCTTGCTGGCCAACTTACTGGACACACCAGGTAAATCGAGTGCAATTCGAGCAGGCTGCTCAATGGTATAGCCGCGGGGCGCAGTAACCGGCTCGTCAAACGACAACTTGAGTTCAACCCTATCACCGGGCAGTGACGCCACATCCAGCGCCTGCAGATTTGCCGCCAGCAAAGCTGGTGAGACAAATAGGGCCAACATGGAGAGCGCAAAGCGCGAACGAGAGATAATTTTCATAGGATTCCGCTGGGCAGTCCGATTATTCTTTTTCATATTCACTCCGCTCATTAAGAGCGCTCCTTCAGAGAGATACTGCGCGGCCGCTCCAGCCATCCACCTTCGCCATCCGGAACGATTTCGATGACCTCAACACTCGATTCTTCAATCGCAACAATACGGCCATGGTTGCGCCCAAGGTAATCGCCCACCTTAACTCGATGAACACCGCCCGCACCGCTGACCAGAGCAAACACCCCCCCCTGATTGGAGAGTGTTCCCACCATTTGGAAGACTTCAATATTGAAGTCTTCCAGGTACTGGCGAACACGAGACTCATCCGGTTTTACATCCTGTGAGCCTTTTTGACGGCTGGCCATATCGACCTTGACCGGCGGCTGGAAAGGACTTCGCATGGCAGCCGCCATATAGGTGAAGCTTTCATAGGGCTGAAACTTAGGCAGAGGCTCAATCGAGCCTTTCGGCTTAGCCCGAACTTCATCCATATAGGTGCGCAGATCAGAGAAATCAGCACTCTCGCCACACCCACCTAGCAGACTGCCGGTCAACAAAAGCATTATTACGCGGGAGCATTTCATGGCTGCTCTCCTTTATCGTTGTAACGATAGGTCTTCGCCAGAATACTCATCTGCAACGTTGAAGAACCCTCAACACCTTTCGCTGGCACCAATTCAAAATCGTGCAAGGTCACAATACGCGGCAGACTGGCCACACCACTCACAAACGTGGCCAGATCATGATAGGCGCCAACCACCTTTATCTGTATAGGCAATTCAATATAGAACTGCT
>JBFHPI010000241.1:0-5450 GCA_041592855.1 Pseudomonas sp. | reverse complement strand
TCGAAATTGAGCGCGCTGTCCCCAAAGCTGAGAAAGAACACCTGGGGCGCGGGGTCGGACAATACCTTGGGATGATTTTCCACCGTGTCCCAGATGATCTGGGTAACCTTCTCGGGGTCCGATCCGTAGGCCACCCCAACCGGAATAATAACCCGGGTGATGGGGTCGCTGAGGGTCCAGTTGATGAGTTCCTGGGTGATGAAGGTCTTGTTCGGGACGATGATTTCCTTGTTGTCGAAGTCAACGATGGTGGTCGCGCGGATGCGTATCTTCGACACCGTGCCGTCCAAAGCGCCGATGGTGACGGTATCGCCGATACGCACCGGTTTCTCGAACAGTATGATGAGGCCGGAGACAAAGTTGGCGAAAATTTCCTGCAAGCCGAAGCCCAGGCCCACCGACAGGGCTGCCACCAGCCATTGCAGCTTGTCCCAGCTGACCCCCAGGGTGGACAGGGTGACCACGAAGCCAATCGCGACCAGCAGGTAGGAGAGCAGGGTGGTGGTGGCGTAGGCGCTGCCCTGGGCCAGGTTCAGGCGCGACAGCACCAGCACCTCCAGCAGTCCCGGCAGGTTGCGCGCCAGGGCTACGGTGATGCCGACGATGATCAAGGCCCCGAGCACATCGCTGAGGCTGATCGGCACCATGCTGATGGCATCGCCGCTGCCACTGCTGTACTCGTAGAGGGTGATGTTGTCCAGGTAGGCGAAGACCGAGATCAGATCGGCCCAGACCCAGTACAGGCCGAGCAGGAAGGTACCGAGCAGGGCCAGGCGGATCAGGCGCAGGGATTGCTGGTTGACCTGGTCGATATCCAGGGTCGGTGTCTCCACCGCAGCTTCGCCGCCTTCCAGGCCCTCCTTGGGTGGGGTCTGGCGCTTGCTCAGGGCGCGCTGGTAGGCCAGGCGTCGGGCGGCCACGCCCAGACCGCGGACGAAGGTGGCCTCGACGATGAGCCAGATGGCCAGCAGGTAGAGGGTGTTGATCAGGCGGTCGCTCAGCTTGAGGGCGGTGTAATAGTAACCAAAGGCCATGGCCAGGATCAGGGCCAGGGGCAACAGCATAAACAGCAGACCCAGCAGTTGGCGCAGTGGCGAAGAATGCGCGCGTACCGGCCCGCTCAGCAGCAGGCGGTTGAGTAGCCAGGCCATCAGGGCGAAGCAGGTGAGCACCACACTGATGCCAATCACGTCCTCGGCCAGGCTGGCCGGCTGGTGCTCGGCAATGCTGACCACCGCCACCAGGGCCATGACCACCAGACCCAGGCGGCGCGTCTGGCGGTGCAGGAAGGCCACCTGTTGGGCTTGCCAGCGGAAGTGCAGTTCGGCCACACCGCCAGAGGCGAAAATGCGGTAGAGGGTGTAGAACACCAGCCAGGCCTGGGCCATCTGGAAGAAGGCATCGGCCAGGTAGAGATTCTGCCCGCGGGCATCCATCTGCAGGGCGAGGCCGCACAGGGCCAGGAACAGCGAGCCGGGCAGCGCCAGCAGCAGGTTGAGCAGGATCGCCATGGGCGTGTGCAGCTGGCTGTCGCGCTTGAAGTGGCCAATATCCTGATGCAGCTCGGCGAGCTTGCGGTACAGGTAGCCGCGGCGCCACAACAACACAGCGATCAGCAGCAGCAGTGGCAGGAACAGCAGCGGCCGCTCGGTCAGGCCGGCGCCTAGCTGACGCAAGGTAGCGCCCCAGGGCATCTCGGTGAGTTGCTGCTCCAGCATGCGCGGGGCCGCCTTGAACCAGTCCAGGTTCAGTGGCTTGTTGCTGGGAATCCAGAACATCTGCTCGTCCAGGGTGGCGCGCAGGGCCTGGGCCGTGCTTTGCAGCTGCTTCTGGTTGAGTTGCAGGGTGATCGACTCATTGAGCAGGGCATTGAGCTCGCGGTTGAGGCGGTCGATCAACTCGCGACGGGTATTGACCAGCTCCAGCAGGGCGTTGCGGGTTTCCAGGCTGGGGGTATCACTGGCCTGTTCGGCCAGCAGGCGCTCGACATAGGCCTCGGCATTGCTGATGGCCTCGCGCTGCTGGTTGAGCTCGAACTGGTACAAACGCAGGTCGGCGATCTGGTCGGGCAGGCTGCTGTCGATCTGCAGGGTCGGCAGGGCCTGCTGTTGCTGATAGAGAATGCGCGACAGCAGCAGGCTGCCCTGCAGCACGCTGATCTGTTCCTCCAGGGCCTGGTCGGTCTGGTTCAGGCTGTCGAGTTTCTGTTTGGTCTGCAGGTTTTCCCGGGTCAGCCGGTTGAGGCGCTCGGTGGCTTGCACAAGGTAGTCCGAAAGCTTGATATTGCGGGCGCTTTCGCTGGCCAGCAGGCTGTCCGAGCCAAGCTTCTGTGCTTCCTGTGACTGCTCCTCAAGGGTTTTTTCCGAGGAGGCGCGGCGCCTGTCATTGATCAGGGTCTGCAGCGCCATCAGCTCCTGCTCGACACGCTTGATGCGCTCCTCGAACAGGCTGCGGCGGCTGTTACCCAGGTCCTGCAGCAGGCTGTTACCGGCCAGCTCCTGCCGGCGCAGGGCGGTCTGGGCGTCCAGCTTAGCCAGTTCGGCATTGAGCAGGTCGCGCCGTTCGGGGCTCAGGGGTTTGTTTGTCTCGCGGCCGCTCTTGAGAATATTGCGGATGGCCTGGCTGCGGGTCTGGTTGCTGCTGATCTCCGCCTGGGCCCGCTCGGGGCGGGTCTGGGCCGTGATGATCAGGCTGTTGGCCGCTATCATCTGGCGTTGCCATTCGCCCAGCTGAGCGTTGCGCTCGCTCAGCACCTGCTCCAGTTGCGCCAGGGTGCTGTCAGCATGACGCTGTTCGACCGGAGTGGTGGTGCTGGCCTTGAGCCGCTTGAGTTCGCGCTGGGCTTCTTCGATCAGGCGTGGCGCTTGCTCCAGCTGTTTCTGCAGTTCGACCTGGCGCTGCTGGCTGTCTTCGACTTCGCGTAGAAAACCCAGGGTGCTTTCCAGAGTCTGCTTGAGTGCCAACTGCTCAGCCTCCGCCAGTTTGCGCTCGCCCAGGTTATCCAGGCTTTGTTGCACGGCGGCAGCCGAGGGGACCTGCTCGGCCTGACTCAAGGGGCTGGCCAGGCATAGGCCGAGCAGGATCAGGGGCAGAAAACGGCGAAGTGAGTAGGGCATGGTGGCGTTTATGAAGCTCGAAAAGAAAAGTGGGCTGAGTTTAGAGGAAGAGTCCCGGGCCAGGGCGCGCGCCTTCGGGGAATTTGACCCCGACCTTGCGAATCTTGTGGCCCTCCATGGCAGCGACCGTCCAGGTCAGGCCCTGCCATTCGACCTGATCGCCGATCACCGGTTCACCGCCAATCTTATGGGCGATAAAGCGTCCCAGATGCAACTGGCCTTCGGCGCCTTCCAGCTTCAGACCATAGAGGGTGGCTACGGCACTGAGCTGGGCATCGCCCTCCAGTACGAAGTCACCGAAGAAGCGCAGGTCCTGGCCGCGCTTGGGCGCCTGGCTGAACAGTTTGCCCAGGGCCGGCAGGTCATGTTCATGGCCGACCACGCAGAGCAGGTCACCGGCCTCCAGGGTGGTGCTGCCGGACGGATGGAGCAACTCCTGGCCGCGAAACAGGGCCGCGATACGGGTGCCTTCGGGCATCTTCAGCTCGCGCAGGGCGGCGCCGATGCACCACTTTTCCGCGCCCAGGCGGTAGATAAACAGCTCCCACTGGCT
Organism: Pseudomonas sp.; assembly: GCA_041592855.1. GTDB lineage: Bacteria > Pseudomonadota > Gammaproteobacteria > Pseudomonadales > Pseudomonadaceae > Aquipseudomonas. Next base: position 1,781 of record JBFHPI010000241.1, on the reverse strand, counting down.
GGTCGGGTGCACATCCAGGCCGGCCCGCGACACCGGCGCCGGCTCCGGCGGTACGGTGACGCGCAACAGCTTGGCCGCCCAGGGCAGGCTGGTGCCCTGCAGCAGCAGGGAAACCAGCACGATAAAGAAGGCCAGGTTGAAGAACAGCTGGGCGTTCTCCAGGCCGGCCATCAAGGGGAACACCGCGAGGATGATGGGCACCGCACCGCGCAGGCCGACCCAGGCGATAAAGCCGCGCTCGCGGTCGTGGAAGGCGCGAAACGGCAACAGGCCGATAAACACCGACAACGGCCGGGCAAACAGGATCATCCACAGCGCCAGACCCAGGGCGGGCAAGGCGATGGGCAGCAATTCATGGGGGGTGACCAGCAGGCCGAGGACCAGGAACATGCCGATCTGGGCCAGCCAGGCCAGGCCGTCGAGCATATGCAGGATGCCATGACGCGAGCGAATCGGCTTGTAGCCCAGCAGCAGGCCGCATAGATAGATGGCCAGGATGCCGCTGCCGCCCACGGCGTTGGTGATGGCGAAGATGATCAGACCGCCACTGACCACCAGCAGCGGGTACAGCCCGCCGGGCAGCTCCATGCGATTGACCAGATTGAGCAGCAGCCAGCCGCCGCCCAGGCCGAACAGCGCGCCGATGCCGAATTGCAGCAGCAGTTGCAGCAGCAGATTCCAGCTCAAACCATCGTCGCCGCTGGCGAGGATGGCGATCAGGGTCACGGTGAGGAACACCGCCATGGGGTCGTTGCTGCCAGACTCGATTTCCAGGGTGGCGCTGACCCGCTCGTTGAGGCCGCGTCCGCCGAGCAGGGAAAACACCGCCGCGGCGTCGGTGGACCCGACAATGGCGCCGATCAGCAGGCCTTCCAGCCAGCTCAGCTCGAACAGCCAGGCGGCGGCCACGCCGGTCAGTCCGGCGGTGATCAGCACCCCGACCGTGGCCAGGGACAGGGACGGCCACAGCGCTACGCGAAAACTCGCCACGCGAGTGCGCATACCACCGTCGAGGAGGATGATGGCCAAGGCCAGGTTACCCACCAGATAGGCCAGGGGGTAGTTGTCGAAGACGATACCGCCGGGGCCATCGGTGCCGGCCAGCATGCCGACGGCGAGGAAAATCACCAGAATCGGGATGCCGAAGCGCGAGCCAAAGGCGCTGACCAGAATGCTCATGGCCACCAGCATGGCTCCGATCAGGAACAGGTTGTTGATGGTGGTGGCGTCCAAGGGGGCTCCAGGCAGGCAAGGGCGCGCCTTTCTATGGGCGCATGGCCTGGATTCTAACCGCTGGGCTGGAAGGCCTGTCAAAAATACGCCCCGCATGGGGCGGGGCGTTCTCAGGTCGGGCTGGCGGGGCGCTAGAACCAGTTGCCCTGCATGGCGAGGCAGGTATCGTCCCGTGCTTCGAGGATGGCCAGCTCGTGCTGGCAGCTCGGCACTTCCCAGGTCAGGAAGTAGCGGGCGGCCTGCAGCTTGCCCTTATAGAAGTCGGTATCGGCGCTCACGCCCTTGGCCAGGCCTTCTTCGGCGCGAATCGCCTGCTCCAGCCAGCGCCAGCCGATCACCGTATGGTCAAATACCTTGAGGTACAGCGCCGAGTTGGCCAGGCCCTGGTTGACCTTGCCGGCCATCAGGTCGCCGAGCAGCGCCTGGGTCACGCTGGTGAGGCGGGCGATGTGCTGCTCCAGCGGCTGGCGCAGTGCGCTCAGCGAGTCGTATTCGGCGGCGTGCGCGCAGCTGGCCTGGATCAAACCGAGCAGCTGGCGCAGGCCGGC
>JBFHPI010000240.1:0-5456 GCA_041592855.1 Pseudomonas sp. | reverse complement strand
CTTCAGCGAGCTTTCCTGCATGAACTCGACGGCATCGCGAGTGCCGCTCTGCAGGGTGGTGATCATCTGGGTGATTTCGTCGGTGGAGTCCTGCACGCGCTTAGCCAGGTTACGCACTTCATCGGCCACCACGGCAAAGCCGCGGCCCTGTTCGCCGGCGCGCGCAGCTTCAATGGCGGCATTGAGGGCCAGCAGATTGGTCTGCTCGGCGATGCCGCGGATCACATCGACAATGGCGCTTATATTGCGCGACTGATCGGCCAGGTTTTCCACATCCTGGGCGCTCTGTGCCACCAGTTCGGCAATCTTGTGCATTTCCTCCGTAGCCCTGGCCATCACCTCAATGCCCTCGTCGGTCATATGGCCGGCCTTCTTCGCCATGTCATAGGTCTGTTGGGCATTCTCGGCGATGTGGTTGATACTCACCGCCAGTTGCTCGACGGTAGCTGCCATAGCCGAGGCTGTGTCGCTTTGCATATTGGCGCTGCTCAGCACCTGCTCGGATGAGGCCGCCAGTTGCAGGGTGGCACACTCGATTTCCTCCGAGGCCTGACCGATATTGCCGATCATGTCCTTGAGGCCGGTACGCATGCTCTGTACCGATTTCATCACCCCGGTCATGACCTGGTCACCCAGGGTCTTGCCGCCGTCCAGGCGGCCCTCGGCAATGCGGGCACTGATGGCTTCCAGTTCACCGGGTTCGGCCCCCAGCTGGCGGTTCATCAGGCGGATAAAGTAAAGCGCCTGGGTCAGGCCCAGTACCAGGGCCAGTAGCAGCACCGCGCTGCTCAGCTTCAGGTTGTCGGCATAGGTGGCTTCACCCAGTTCGTATTGGTGTCTGGCCTCTAGCAGTTGCACCTCACTCAGCTCGGAGAACTTGGCCGACAGCGGATCAATAAGTGGGTACAGGCGGGTTTGTGCAAAGCGCTCAATTCCTGCGGCGTCGCCCCGGTAAAGCAGGCTCTGCAGCTCGTCGAGGGGTTGCCGGGCTTGCTCCATCAGCGGGCTGATCTGGCTGATCAGGCGTTGCTCCTCGGCGATCAGTTCGGTGGCCAGATAAGCCTGCCACGTGGCTTCAATTTCCCGCTGAGCCTGTTCGATCAACTGTTGAGCGGCCTGGTTGCTCACCTCACCGCTGCGCGCCTTGTGGGTGGCGTCGACGATATTGACTGCATAGAGGTCAGCGATCAGCTTGAGATCGCGCAGGGGGACCACGCGATCCAGGTAGACGGTTTGCAAGCCCCGCACGGTGGCCTGCAGGCCATACAAGCCAAGACCGCCGACACAAAGCAGGCTGAGCAGCAGGCAGGTGGCGAGCAGAAACAGGTGGGTACTGATTTTCCAGTTCTTCATCTCGGGCCTTCCTTGTTAGGTAGAAGCGTGGCGAGTGGCCAGCGTTGCACCCAGCGTAGTCGAGGTTTCAAGACAAGGCGGTTAAAACCGCCCATGTGGTCAAGTAAATTTTCGACTGAGAAAACCCGGGCTTATGCCGGAAAATCATCGACTCAACAGGGCCCTCGTCATTGCACTGCCAGGCCTAGGACCTTGAGGATAAAGGCGTACTCCAGTGCCGCATCCTTCAGCGCTTGGTAGCGGCCGCTCATGCCGCCGTGACCGGCGTCCAGCTCGGTCTTGAGCAGCAGCAGGTTGTTGTCGGTTTTGCTGGCGCGCAGTTTGGCCAGCCACTTGGCCGCTTCCCAGTACTGCACCCGGCTGTCGTTGTAGCCGGCCACGGCGAGGATCGCCGGGTAGGCCTGGGCACGCACATTCTCGTAGGGCGCATAGCCCTTGATCCGCTCGAATACCTCGGGCTCGTTGGGGTCGCCCCATTCATCGTATTCGGTGACGGTCAGCGGCAGATCGGGGTTCTGCATGGTGTTCAGCACATCGACAAAGGGCACCTCGGCAATGGCGGCGGCGAACAGTTCCGGGCGCTGGTTGAGCACCGCGCCGATCAACAGGCCGCCGGCGCTGCCACCGCTGATGCACAGTTGCTGGCTCGTGGTATAGCCCGCCGTGATCAGCTGTTCGGCGCAGGCGATAAAGTCGCTGAAGCTATTGGCCTTGTGCTCCAGCTTGCCGGCGCGGTACCAGGCTTCGCCCAGCTCACCGCCGCCGCGCACATGGGCGATGGCGAAGATAAATCCGCGTTCCAGCAGGCTCAGGCGCGCGTGGGAAAACCAGGGGTCGAGGCTTTCGCCGTAGGCGCCGTAGCCATAGAGGTAGAGTGGGGCTGGCTGGCCCAGGGTTTCACGCCTGGCCACCAGGCTGATGGGCACCTGGGTGCCGTCGGCAGCCATGGCCCACAGGCGCTGGCTGACATAGTCATCGGCATTGAAGGGGCCTTCGACCGGGGTCTGCTTGAGGACCTGCTGGTCACCGCTGGCCAGGTGCAGCTGGCGGATCTGCGCCGGGCGATTGAGCGCCTCGTAACGCAGGCGGATCACCGCGCTGTCGAACTCCAGGCTGTCCTGTACATAGAGGCTGTAGGCCGCATCCGGCAAGTGCACCCGGTAGGAAGCCTGGCCCTCGGGCTGCACTTCGATGATCGGCAGGCCGCCCTCACGCAGGCTGAGCACCAGGGCCTGCTGGTTGAGACTGACGCCTTCGAGCATCACCTGGGCATCATGGGCGCGGATTTCCTGCCAGTGCGGTCGCTCGGGGGAAGCCTCGACGGCCTGGTACAGGGCGAAGTTGATGCCGCTCTGGTTGCTGCGAATCAGCCAGCTCCACTGGCCCAGATAGCGACCGTGATCAATATCGTATTCATGGCCTTCCTGGCGCGGGGCCACGCAACGCCAGGGGGCTTGTGGAGTGTCCGCATTCAGTACCCAGGCTTCGCTGGTGGTCTTGCTGCCCAGTTGCAGGATCAGCTGGCGCTCCGAGCTGCTGCGGTAGCAACTGAGGAAGAAGCGCCCATCGGCCTCGTGGAACACCAGTTCGGCGGTGTCGCTGCCCAGGCGGTGGCGATAAAGCTTGTGTGGCCGGTGGGTATCGTCCAGTTCGCCGAAGAACAGGGTCTGGCTGTCATTCGCCCAGGTCATGCTGCCATCACAATCGACGAAGGGCAGCTCGATCAGGTTGTCGTCGGTGAGCTCTTTGACAAACAGCTGATAGGTTTCCTCGCCGCTGGTGTCCAGGCTATAGGCCAGACGCTGATGGTCGGGGCTGATGCTGAAGGCGCCCAGGGCAATAAAGCCGCCGGCCGCCAGGGCATTGGGGTCGAGCAGCAGCTGTTCAGTGGCCTCATCGACCTTGAGCGAACCGTCGGCTGGGCGCAGGCAGCGGTAATGCCGTGGGTATTCATCGCCGGCGGTGGTGCGCTGGTAATAGAGATAAGGCCCCCAGGGTGTGGGCAGGCTCAGGTCGGTTTCGCGGATGCGCCCGCGAATTTCCTCGAACAGTTGCTCGCGCAGGACCGCCTGCTCGCTCAGTTGCGCCTCCAGGTAGGCGTTTTCCGCCTTGAGATGGGCCAGCACCTCATCGCTGTCGCGGTTTTCCAGCCAGCGGTAGGGATCGGCGGCGTTTTCTCGGCGAGCGACAGGGGCAGACAACATGGCACAACTCCACTGGTAGGCGGCGTCAGGGACGCCGCAACAGGCAAAAGCCGTTATCATAAGCGCCAGTTTGTTTGTCGGCTGAGGAAAAATGCTGCCACTGGCCTTTGCCCTGGGTCGAACCCGTCTCAAGAGAAGCCGCACGCAATGATTGAAAATGACTACTTGCTCGCTTGGAGCGCCTATCTGATTGCAGCCCTGGGCTGCCTGCTGGTGTGGTTGCGCATGACCGGCTGGATGTGGCGCTACCTGCGTGAGCCGCTGCGGGTGCTGGGCGCTGTGTTGCTGTTCAGCCCAACCATCGTTGATCCAGCCAAGGATGCCTTTGCCCCGGCCATTGCCATCGCAGCTCTGGATCTACTGTTTCAGGTCGGCAACAACGTCTGGCGTGCAGCCTCGGATCTGACCATGTACAGCCTGCTGGCCCTGGCGCTTTACCTGGTGTTTGTGGCGCTGCGTTGGCCGCTGGAGCGCTGGTGGAAGGCGCGGGCAGCGGCTTCTGGCAGCAACGATGACCGGCGCACCCTGCGTGAGCGAATGGCCGAGGACGATGAGGAGCCGGAACTTTTCACCGCCCGCAATGGGCGTCAGCGACTTGAGCCGCGGCTGAAGTAGCGACTGGCCGCAGGCGGGATATTCACAAGGAGAGTCTATGCAGTGCGTGTTCTGTGCAATTGCCGATGGTCAGCTGCCCGCGCAGCGCATTTATGAAGATGAGCACTTTATCGTGCTGCTGGACATCTTCCCGCTGCGTCCGGCCCATGTGCTGATCGTCAGCCGTGAGCATGCCCCCTTGCTGGATGACCTTTCCGACGCCGCCCGCGACCGCCTGATGCAACTGACCCAGCGGATGACCCGGGTGCTGCGCGCTGCCGGTTATGGTGCACAGGGCATCAATCTGCTGATCAACGACGGGCCGGCCTCCAACCAGCATGTGCCGCACCTGCATCTGCACCTGATTCCCCGCCGCCCCGGTGATGTGCCGCAGTTACTGTGGCGGGCACTGGTTCGTTTTATCCCCCTCGGTCGCAAGCGTATCGAAACGCGCCTGGCCCGCGAGGCGCAGCAACTGCGTGAGGCCTTGCAGCATGTGTGAACTGCTGGGGATGAGCGCCAATGTACCCACCGATATCGTCTTCAGCTTTACCGGGCTGATGCAGCGCGGCGGGCGCACCGGCCCACACCGCGACGGCTGGGGCATCGCCTTCTACGAGGGGCGCGGCCTGCGTCTGTTCCAGGACCCCAGGGCCAGCAGCGAGTCGGAAGTGGCGCAGCTGGTACAGCGCTACCCGATCAAGAGCGAAGTGGTGATCGGCCATATCCGTCAGGCCAATGTCGGGCGTATCTGCCTGGCCAATACCCATCCCTTTGTTCGCGAGCTGTGGGGCCGCAACTGGTGCTTTGCCCATAACGGCCAACTGGCGGATTTTAGCCCTGACACGCGCTTCTACCGTACGGTGGGCGATACCGACAGCGAGGCGGCCTTCTGCGACCTGCTTAATCGCCTGCGCGCCGCTTTCGACGATGCCCCAGCGCCCGAGGCGCTGCTGCCTGTGCTGCTCGATGCCTGCGCTCACTACCGTCGCCATGGCGTATTCAACTGCCTGCTCAGTGACGGCGACTGGCTGTTCAGCTTCTGCACCAGCAAGCTGGCTCATATCACCCGGCGCGCCCCCTTCGGCCCGGCGCATCTGAAGGATGCCGATATGCAGGTGGATTTCCAGGCCGAGACCACGCCCAACGATGTGGTCACCGTGCTGGCCACCGAACCCCTGACCGATAATGAAGACTGGACGCTGTATCAGCCTGGCGAATGGCGCCTGTGGCGCGGCGGCGAGTGCCTGGCCCATGGGCGCCTGGAGGCGAACGATGTTTAGAAGCTATTTGCGTTTGGCCCTG
>JBFHPI010000239.1:0-5458 GCA_041592855.1 Pseudomonas sp. | reverse complement strand
TGCCGCATTCAGCGATCAACCCGAGGACCCCAAACGATGAGCGAATACTCCCTCTTTACCTCCGAATCCGTATCCGAAGGCCACCCGGACAAGATCGCCGACCAGATCTCCGATGCGGTGCTCGATGCCATCATCACCCAGGACAAGCACGCCCGCGTGGCCGTGGAAACCCTGGTCAAGACCGGTGTGGCGATTGTTGCCGGTGAAGTCACCACCAGCGCCTGGGTCGACCTGGAAGATCTGGTACGCAAGGTCAGCTGCGATATCGGTTACACCAACTCCGACGTCGGCTTCGACGGCCACACCTGCGGCATCATCAATATCATTGGCAAGCAGTCCCCGGACATCAACCAGGGCGTCGACCGGGCCAAGCCGGAAGACCAGGGTGCGGGCGATCAGGGCCTGATGTTCGGCTACGCCAGCAACGAAACCGATGTACTGATGCCGGCACCGATCTGCTTCAGCCACCGCCTGGTCGAGCGTCAGGCCGAGGCGCGCAAATCCGGTCTGCTGCCCTGGCTGCGCCCGGACGCGAAATCTCAGGTCACCTGCCGCTACGAGAACGGCCAGGTGGTCGGCATCGACGCCGTGGTGCTGTCCACCCAGCACAACCCGGACGTGAAATACGACGACCTGCGCGAAGGCGTGATGGAGCTGATCGTCAAGCACGTGCTGCCGGCCGAGCTGCTGCACAAGGACACCCAGTTCCATATCAACCCGACCGGCCAGTTCATCATCGGTGGTCCGGTGGGTGACTGCGGCCTGACCGGACGCAAGATCATCGTCGACAGCTACGGCGGCATGGCCCGTCACGGCGGCGGTGCCTTCTCCGGCAAGGACCCATCCAAGGTTGACCGTTCGGCGGCCTATGCCGGCCGTTACGTGGCCAAGAACATCGTTGCCGCGGGCCTGGCCGAGCGCTGCGAAATCCAGGTGTCCTACGCCATCGGCGTGGCCCAGCCGACCTCGATCTCGATCAACACCTTCGGCACCCACAAGGTGGCCGAGGACACCATCATCAAGCTGGTGCGCGACGTCTTCGATCTGCGCCCCTACGCCATTACCAAGATGCTCGACCTGCTCCACCCCATGTACCAGGAAACCGCCGCCTACGGCCACTTCGGCCGCACCCCGGCACAGAAGACCGTGGGCAGCGACAGCTTCAGCACCTTTACCTGGGAAAAGACCGACAAAGCCGCCGAACTGCGCGCTGCTGCCGGCCTTTAACTCCAAGCGCATGACTCAAAGCCCCGCATCACGCGGGGCTTTTTCATGACACTGCTAGGGTACATATAGAACTACGCATCAGCAGATAAGACGCCTTATAGCCCCTTGCCGACGAACAGCGCGCAGCGGCCCTCCTCCTCTCCAGACAGCGATGACAGGTCGTTCTCAGCCATCCTGGAGCCTCGCGAAGACGCACAGAATTAAAGGCCCAGAATATTTATGGCTTTAAGACTGACGCTCGCGCCAACGCCGGATAGACTCAATGGACAGAGAAAGAGAACCTGCCTCGGCTATGAGCCGGGCACTTGCAGAGCCAAGCCATGCGCCTATTTTCGCTGACAATCTTGTTTCTGACCCTACTGCCGACGTGCGCATTTTCCAAGCAATTAGCCCTGCGTATCTGCTATGAAAACGAAGACTCCATGCCCTTTTGGAGCGATGCAGGTCAGGTAAGGCCAGGCTTGGTAATAGAACTGGTTCGAGCGGCCGCGCTGCAGGCTGACCTGAACCTAGAGCTTCAACGCCGCCCCTGGAAGCGCTGCATCATGCAGCTGCAGAGCGGCCAGAGTGATGGCATCTTTGCCGCCATTTGGCAGGCGGATCGCGATGCCTGGGGGCAATTTCCCGGCCGCGACCCAAAGCGTCAGCAAGCCGTGGATCGCGACTACCGCCTCTGGCAGGTCGACTACCCAATCATTACCCGGACAAATAGCACACTGCAGTGGGATGGCCAGCAGTTCAGTGGCCTACAGCACGGCCTGAGCGCCCCCCTCGGCTATGTCGCCAGCCAGCTGCTGGAAAGCATTGGCGTACTGGACAAGGTCAATCACGCCGCGGAAAAAGCATTGAAGCTGGTTGCTCTTGGACGTCTGGATGGATATGTGATCGAGCGCCATATCGGCAACGCCCACATTCGCAACCTTGAGCTGCAGTCCGAGTTGACGATGCTGCCCATACCATTGCTGCAGGCCGACTGGTATCTGCCGCTTTCACACCAATTCACCCGCCAACACCCACAGAAAGCCCAACAATTCTGGCAGGCATTGCGCGACCAACGTCAGCACCAAGAAGCCGACCTCAGCCGGCACTACCTGCGCATCGAAGACTAAGCCCTGATATGCCGACATCCCCAACAGCCTGGATGCTGCTTGTAGCAGCCCTCAGCATAGCCAGCGCACACGCCGAGAGCATTACCATGCGCCTGGGTTACTCCGACGCAGAGGCACCGCCCTACCAGATTCGGCATGATGCCGAGCCCCCGGGCGTTGCCATCGACATTATTCGCCAGGCCGCTGCGGACATCGGCATCAACCTTGAGTTTCAGCGCACGCCCAACAGGCGTGTACTGGAAAATCTCAAACTTGGCGAAATCGACGGCGCCTTCATGTTTTCGTTCAATACCGACCGCATGCCCAACGGCCAGTACCCGATGAAGGAGGGCAAGCTGGATGAAGAGAAACGAATCGCCGTCTTGAGTTATTTCCTCTATCGACGCAAGGGGGCCGACCTGCACTGGGATGGCCAGAGCCTTGGCGGCACCGACCTCTACATTGGCGCCAACAATGGCTATTCCATAGTCAATGATCTGCGAAAAATGGGCGTAACGGTCGAGGAGGCGCGCACCACGGAACAGAATTTCAGCAAACTTAGATTGGGCCGCATTGCAGCCGTTGCCCACCAGGAGCTGGTCGCTGATCCCTACCTTGAATCCACCGGCATGGGGCAGATTGAAAAGCTCTACCCGCCACTGAACACCAAGAATTACTTCCTGATGCTTGGCCACGGCTTTGTCGCCCAGCATCCGGAGCTGGCTGACAGACTCTGGACGAGAATCGGCGAAATACGGGACAGTAAGACCCTGGAGGTCCTGCCTCAGTACGCCGACTACATGAAGTCGCTAGAGCGCCCCTGAGGCCTCCCGCAGATCTCGGCATCGCGGGGGCCCACCCAAGGCGACACAAGGTCAGCGCTGCTTCATCCCTGTGCAGGTTAAGTCTGAAGGCTGCCCCCCACTGTTGCTCTGCCAACAAACTGTTCCCAGCAAGCGCCTAGAACGCGCGAAACTCCTCATGACAGGCCTTGCAGGCATCCTCGACCCGCTGCATCGGCGCGGCCAGTTGGGCGCGGCGCAGGGGCTGGGCCCGGCTGGCCGCCACCAGCGCGGCCGTTTCGGCCTGCATGGCTTCGGCCAGCTCGGCAAAGCGCGCCTGGCGTTGCCAGACTTCATCCCGCGCCCGGCTCTCGCCGCCCTCCTCGCGCACCTGGGGGAAATGCTGCCAGGGCGTGGCCGTCAGGCGATCCAGCTCCGCGGCACCGGCGACAAAACCTTCGGCCTTGAACGGCAAACGACCGCGCAACATGCCGCCCAGGTCTTCGCTGACCTTGAGCATCTCCTTGAAGATGGCCTGGCGCTGACCCTGGGGCGAGTTGGGATCGACCCCGCCACAGCCAATCAGCGGCAATGCCAATACAACAAGTAACGAGGCTTTAAACGTCATAACGGCTTCATGACCTGTGCACGATTGAAAAAGGCGGACAGTATGTCTACCGGCACCTGCTCGGCCAACTCTGGTGTTTTGCCGCAGGTTTCAGGCCGCGACCACAAACAGGCTGATGATCAGCCCCATGCCGACAAACCAGACCAGTGAACGCAGCGCTGCCCAGTCGGCGATATAACAGATGAAATAAGCGATACGACTGAGCACAAAGGCGAGCGCCAGCTGATCCAGCAAAGCCTGTTCGGCGCCACCGGCCAGATGGGCGATGATCACGGCCACGGCAAAGGCCGGGGTCACTTCAAAACTGTTCAGCTGGGCATTGTTGGCGCGTCGGCCAAGACCGCTGAGGTTGTCCAGCAGGGCTCGCGGATCATGGTTGTGCTTGGGGCTGAAGCCGCCGCTGACCGCCTTGGCGGTGACGGTGGACAGGTACGGCAGAAAGATCGCGATCAACACACACCAGTAGGCAAGGGTCATGGCAACTCCGCATCAGGATAAAAGGAGCCTGCAGCCTGCCGTAAAGGCGGCCGCCGCGCCATGGCTGTGCAGGCCCGATAGCCGGGCAAAACAGCCAATTCACCGACGGAAAACCTTGGGCTACAGCGCCAGGCTGGCTATACTTCGCCAGCTTCACGCACGCGGCCCGCTCCGCGTGCGCCCGCCACCTGTCCGAGGGGCGCTGCAGCAGGCTCACCGCCCGGTTTGGCTTACAGATCAGGCCCAGGCTTGTCAGGCTCGGATGGGGCGTTAACCAAACGCATCAACGGCGCCCATTCGCAGACAACGAATGGAGACTCATCTATGAGCGCTGTAATGACGCCTGCCGGTTTCAATGACTTCAAAGTCGCCGATTTTTCGCTGGCGGCCTGGGGCCGTCGCGAAATCATCATTGCCGAATCGGAAATGCCTGCACTGATGGGCCTGCGCCGCAAATACGCCGGGGAGCAGCCGCTGAAAGGTGCGAAGATCATCGGCTGCATCCATATGACCATCCAGACTGCCGTGCTGATCGAAACCCTGACTGCTCTGGGTGCCGAAGTGCGCTGGTCGAGCTGCAATATCTTCTCCACCCAGGATCAGGCCGCTGCCGCCATCGCCGCCGCCGGCATCCCGGTATTCGCCTGGAAGGGCGAAACCGAGGAGGAGTACGAGTGGTGCATCGAGCAGACCATCCTCAAGGACGGCAAGCCGTGGGACGCCAACATGATTCTCGACGACGGCGGTGACCTGACCGAGATCCTGCACAAGAAATACCCGCAGATGCTGGAGCGCATCCACGGCGTGACCGAAGAAACCACCACCGGCGTGCATCGCCTGCTGGAAATGCTGGCCAAGGGCGAGCTGAAGATTCCGGCCATCAACGTCAACGACTCGGTGACCAAAAGCAAGAACGACAACAAGTATGGCTGCCGTCACAGCCTGAGCGATGCGATCAAGCGTGGCACCGACCACCTGCTGTCCGGCAAGCAGGCCCTGGTGATCGGCTACGGCGACGTGGGCAAGGGCTCGGCCCAGTCCCTGCGCCAGGAAGGCATGATCGTGCGCGTAACTGAAGTGGACCCGATCTGCGCCATGCAGGCCTGCATGGATGGCTATGAAGTGGTTTCGCCCTTTATCGACGGCATCAACGACGGCAGCGAGGCCAGCATCGACAAGGCCCTGCTGGGCAAGATCGACCTGATCGTCACCACCACCGGCAACGTCAATGTCTGCGACGCCAATATGCTCAAGGC
>JBFHPI010000238.1:0-5464 GCA_041592855.1 Pseudomonas sp. | reverse complement strand
TGGCGACGATCACCACCGGCAGGGTGAGGATGGCCAGGGTCAGCGAGGCCCACATCAGGCCCGGGGTACCGAAGGTCGGTGCCGGCGCGGATTCGGGGAAGAACAGGCTGTCGATGGAGCCGCCCAGCACATAGACGAAGAAACCCAGGCCGAACACGCCGTAAACGATGGACGGGACACCGGCCAGGTTGTTCACCGCGATGCGGATCACCCGGGTCAACGGCCCCTGCTTGGCGTACTCACGCAGGTAGACGGCGGCGATCACACCGAAGGGGGTGACCACCACGGCCATCAGCATCACCATCAGCACGGTACCGAAGATGGCCGGGAAAATGCCGCCCTCGGTGTTGGCTTCACGGGGCTCGTCGCTGACGAACTCCCACAGCTTGATGCCGTAGAAACCCACCTTGTCCAGCGGTCCCATGGCGTTGGGGCGGAAGGCACGCACCACCTTGCCCAGGACAATATTAGTCTCGCGGCCATCACTGACGCGTACGGTCATGCTGTCGCGGTTGAACTGCTGATAGAGCTCGACAATCTGCGCTTCCAGCACCTTGTAGTCGGCATCCAGCACGGCGCGGCGCGCGTCCAGGGCAGCCTGGGCGGCTGCATCCAGCTTGCCCTCCAGCTCCAGCTTGCGCCCTTCCAGACGGATGCGCTCCATGCCGTGGTTGATCCGGCCGATGTCCTTCTTCTCCAGGCGCGCCAGCTGGGCATGCAACTGCTCGATGCGCTCGATACGCTTCTGCAGCTCGTCCCAGGCGGCTTCACCCTCTGCCACCACCTGACCATTTTCCTTGACGTTGATCAGGTAGCCATACATGTTGCCCCACTCGCGACGCTCAACCACCATCAGCTCGGCGGGGGTACGCGGATTGCTCAGCCACTCGCCAATCACCCAGCTGAAGTCAGCGCCGAACAGCTCGCGATTGCCGACCTTGAGCAGTTGGCGGGTCATAAACTCGCCACCTTCCTCGGCTACCGGCAGACCGCTGGCGGCCAGGCGCGCACGCGGCACTTCCTCGGTCTGGGTAATCTCGCCCGCCATCACCTTGGGCGCCTGTCCGGGGATGCTGTAATCGGCTTCGATCACATCGGCCGGCCAGAAGTGGCCCAGGCCACGGCTGGCAATCACCAGCAGCAGACCGATGGTCATGATGATGGCGATGGCCACTGCGCCACCGCTCATCCACACGCCCGGCGCGCCGCTCTTGTACCAGGATTTCAGGTTGTTCTGTTTCACGGACATATACCTTCCAAAACCTTAGAGCGACGAATACTTGGTGCGCAGACGCTGGCGGATAACCTCCGCCAGGGTGTTCATCACAAAGGTGAACAGCAGCAGCACCAGCGCAGCGAGGAACAGCACCCGGTAGTGGGTACCGCCCACTTCCGATTCGGGCATCTCCACCGCCACGTTGGCCGCCAGGGTGCGCATGCCTTCGAAGATGTTGATGTCCATGATCGGCGTATTGCCGGTGGCCATCAGCACGATCATGGTCTCGCCCACGGCGCGGCCCATGCCGATCATCAACGCCGAGAAGATGCCCGGGCTGGCGGTGAGGATCACCACTCGGGTCAGGGTCTGCCAGGGTGTGGCGCCCAGGGCCAGGGAACCGAAGGTCAGGCTCTTGGGCACGCTGAACACGGCGTCTTCAGCGATCGAGTAGATGTTCGGAATCACCGCAAAGCCCATGGCCAGACCGACCACCAGGGCATTGCGCTGGTCGAAGGGGATACCCAGGTCATTGGTCAGCCACTGGCGCATATTGCCGTCGAACAGGGCGTTTTCCATATGCCCGCTCATGCCAAAGGAAATCCAGCCAATGACCAGGATCACCGGGATCAGCAGCGCCGACTCCCAACCTTCAGGTACCTGATGGCGAATACTGGCGGGCAACTTGGTCCACAGAAAGCCGGTCAGCAGAATGCCGATGGGCGTCAGGATCAACAGACTGAAGATGCCGGGCAGGTGGTTTTCCAGGAAGGGCGCCAGGAACAGGCCGGCGAAGAAGCCGAGAATCACCGTCGGCAGCGCTTCCATCAGCTCGATTACCGGCTTGACCTTGGTGCGCATGCGCGGCGCCATGAAATAGGCGGTGTAGATGGCGGCAGCCACGGCCAGCGGCGCAGCCAGAAGCATCGCGTAGAACGCCGCCTTGAGGGTACCGAAGGCCAGCGGCGAGAGGCTCAGCTTGGGTTCGAAGTCGGTGTTGGCCGAGGTGGACTGCCAGACGTAGTCCGGCTCCTGATAGCTCTCGTACCAGACCTTGCCCCACAGCGCGCTCCAGGACACTTCCGGGTGCGGGTTGTCGATCACATAGCGCTGCAGGCTGCCCTCGTGCTCCACCAGTACACGGGTGGCACGTGGCGACAGGCCGGCCAGGCCGGCCCCTTCCGCCACCTGCTGCTTGAGCAGGGTACGCTGCGCGGTGCTGTGGAACACGCCCAGCTGCCCCTCGGCATCCAGGGCCATAAAGCCCTTGCGCCGCTCCTCGGGGAGAATCTGAGTGATGGGCGCATCACCAAGCTGGAAACTGCGCACTTTCTGGAAGGTCGGTGTGCCCTCGTTGCCGCGCACCATAAACCACTGCTGAATACCGCCCTTGGCATCACCCAGCATGATGGAGATGCCGCCCAGCAGGCTGGTGGCGGTGGTGATGCGGTTGCTGCTGTCTTTCAGCAACTCGTAGCGACCATTGAGGTTGCGCTTGCGCAAGTCGAAGACATCCGCGCTGGACTGCCCATTGATCGCGTACAGCCACATCTGGCGCGGGTCCAGCAGCAGGCTGTGAATGGCATCGGAAACCTGGGGCAGCTGGATGCGCTCCTCGCTCAGGGTCACCTCGCCCGTGAACAGGTTTTCTTCACGGCTGAGGCTGACCAGATGCAACTCGGCGCCGGTAGCACCGGCCAGCATCAGGGTGCCACTGTTGACGTTGATGGCCACGTGCTCCAGGGCACGGCCCTGGGGATCGAGGGTGATCGGCGTTTCACCATAGGGATACTCGATCAACGGCGCGATGGTGCGCACATCGTTTGGGTAGGTCACCTTGTAGCTGTGCTGCAGCACCAGCACCTGGCCGTTGTCCAGGCCCAGAACGACGCGCCGGGTACCCGGCTGGTCTTCACTGAGGGAGCGGATGGCCACGCCTTCCGGCAACGGCAGGTTGACCGCTTGCAAGGCGGCACCGGTCTTGACCTCGAAGAACTGCACCACGCCATCAGCGCCCAGGCGCATGGCCACCTGATTCTGTTCCTCCATGGCCAGCATCAAGGGCGCAGCCGCCTCGGCCAGCCAGGCCGGCTGCTGGGCCTTGCGCGACTCGATGTCGGCGCCCTGGAACAGCGGCAGCACCACATGGGCCAGGTAAAAGAAGATCAGGGTGATGGCGCCGAGCACGGCCAGACCACCAATGGACACATACCAGTTGGCCAGACGGTCCTTGAAAGCGCGCATACGCCGCTTGCGCTGCAGCGCCGGAGTGTTGAAGTCCAGCCCCAGAGGGTTTTTCGGACCGTTGAGCTGTTCTTTAGCCAAGTCATTCATGCGAGGAAGTCTCTGCGCGACCTACAGTTGCAGCGCGGGCGGCTGCTCAGGGTTGCCAATCTAACGGGCTTGTATGACAGAAAGATTACAAGCGTTTGACATGACGACGCCCACCACTCCGAAGAGGGCGGGCGCGGTCCTGGCATACGACCCGTGGTCCGTCCGGCGGCGCTTAGCGGCGCCGGACAAGGTCCTGGATCGTTGGCATCCCTGCCTGTGCCTCGGGCCTTACAGACCCAGATCCTTCAGGGCTTTCTCGGCGACCTTGGCCGGCAGCGGGATATAGCCGTCCTTCATCACCACTTCCTGACCCTGACGGGACAGCATCAGCTTGACGAATTCGGCGTCCAGCGGGCTCAGAGCCTGGTTAGGGGCCTTGTTTACATAGACGTAGAAGAAGCGTGCCAGGGGGAACTTGCCGGCCAGGGCGTTTTCTTCGCTGGCCTCGTAAGCCTCACCACCTTTCTTCGACAGCGCCACGGCACGAACGCTGGAGGTCTTGTAGCCGATGCCCGAGTAACCGATGGCGTTCAGGGTGCTGGAGATGGACTGCACCACCGAGGCCGAACCCGGCTGCTCGTTGACGTTAGCCTTGAAGTCGCCTTTGCACAGGGCCTCTTCCTTGAAGTAACCGTAGGTGCCGGATACCGAGTTGCGGCCGAACAGCTGCAGCGGCTTGGCGGCCCACTCGCCGGTCAGGCCGAGATCACCGCAGGTCTTGATGTCCTTGTCGTAGCCACACAGACGAGTGCTGGAGAAGATCGCATCAACCTGCTCGATGGACAGGCTCTTGATCGGGTTGTCCTTGTGCACGAACACGGCCAGGGAGTCGATCGCCACCGGAACGGCGGTCGGCTTGTAGCCGTACTTCTCTTCGAAGGCCTGGATCTCGCTGTCCTTCATCGGACGGCTCATCGGGCCCATATTGGCGGTGCCTTCGGTCATGGCGGGTGGCGCAGTGGAGGAGCCAGCAGCCTGAATCTGGATATTGACGCTCGGGTATTCCTTCTTGAACTCTTCAGCCCACAGAGTCATGAGGTTAGCCAGAGAATCGGAACCGACGCTGGACAGGTTGCCCGAGACGCCGGAGGTTTTCTCGTAGCTCGGCAGAGCCGGATCGACAGCAGCAACCGCAGTGGCGGTTGCGACGCCAGCGGCGACAAAAGTCATGGCCGCCATCAAACGCTTGAGTTTCATGCCTTACTCCTAAGCAGAACAGTGTTGGATTGAACGGGGCCAAGTATCGCCAGGCCACGTGACGACTCTATGAAACCAATATGACAATTAGATGACCGCGATGCAGATTCCAGGGCGCTGCCAGCCAATTGCCATGGTCGCCCTGCGACTGTTCAGTCGCTATACTCGCAAACCCCGTAACCCTGCGGGCCAGCGCCAATAACAATAACCGCACCGCGAGCCTATCCGATGCACGATTTCGAACAGGAAGACCCCATCCCGCAAGGCGATCTGGCCCTGCAGATCACCGCCCTGCCCCGCGAGACCAATGGTTTCGGCGATATCTACGGCGGCTGGCTGGTGTCGCAGATGGACCTGGCCGGCACCGCCATGGCCAGCAAGGTGGCCGGCGGCCGGGTGGCCACCGTGGCCATCGACCGTATGGCCTTTCTGGTGCCGGTGGCAGTAGGGGCGCAGCTGTCCTTCTACACCCAGACCGTGGAAGTGGGGCGCAGCTCGATCCAGATGCTGGTGGAAGTATGGAGTGATGACCCGCTGTCCAGCGAATGGCGCAAGGTCACCGAGGCAGTATTCGTCTTCGTTGCCATCGACGGCAGTGGCCGCACCCGCCCGGTGCCCAAGCGCAGCTGAGTGCCGACATGAATGTGCGATCGGGGCGGGCCTGGCCCGCGCCGATCGCACCTGAAACGCACTAGCCCGCCAGCGGAATACAAATCG
>JBFHPI010000237.1:0-5524 GCA_041592855.1 Pseudomonas sp. | reverse complement strand
TTGACGCTTCCACCCCCGATCTTTAGAGTGCCTCCGCAATGGCGAAGAAAGTCGTGAAAATCATCAAGGCTCAGGCTCGTGGCGGACAGGCCAATCCCGCCCCTCCTCTCGGACCCGTCCTCGGACAGGCGGGAGTGGATATCAACGGCTTCTGCACCCGTTTCAACGCCTGAATCCAACACATAATGCAACGCTCACCCCTGAATATACTGAGTCGCCCCAAGTTTCATAGCCATATCTGAGAGCCCGCTTTGGGTCGTTTTCTGCCTGACGCGACTGGCTGCATTTGGCCGTTAGCGGTCCCTTACCCTCCCTGCACCAAAGACAAGCCCATCCACCTGTAATGCGCTCCCGCTTAGCCCGGCGTCAGCCGGTTGGGCAGATGGGCGTAGAGGGTCTGGCACACGCCGTTGATATGTTCGGCGATCAGGGTGGCGGCGCGTTCGGCGTCGCCAGCGCGGCAGGCGTTGATGATCTCGCGGTGTTCCTGGTCGGCGCGCTGTTTGCCTTCGGACAGGCTCATCTGCATACGCAGGTAACGCTCCAGCTTGTCGTGGATGGAGCGGATCAGATTGAGCATAAAGGGTCGCTGCGCCGGTTCGTAGAGGCAGGCGTGCAGTTGCCAGTTGAGCTCGGACCAGCGGCCCACGTCGTCCTCGCCGAGAAAGGCGGCGCAGATGCGTTCGGCTTCGGCGAAGGTGGCCTCGCTCATGTTCGGCACGGCCAGGCGAATCGCCTGGACTTCCAGCAGCACCCGCACCTCGAACATCTGCGCCAGTTCCGGCTCGGAAATGCGTGTGACCACGGCGCCCTTGTTGCGTTGGAACAGCACCAGGCCCTCGGCCTCCAGACGCTTGAGGGCCTCGCGCACGGGGATCTTGCTGACGTTGAACAGCTTGGCGATATCGTCCTGGCGAATCGGTTCGTCCTCGGCGAAATGCCCGGAGACGATGGCCTCGCGCAGATGGGTGGCGATTACCTCCGAGGCGGTCGGGGTGATGCCGAGGTTGGGCGCATTGAACTTGGGTAGGGGCACGCTGCTGTACCAGGCGGCTGGACGGACGCGAATATCATATACGCAATTCCTGCGCGGTATGGCAGGCGCTGATCAGGCAGTTGGCCCGGCGAAGCGCTCAGCCAGCTGGTTGATCAGGCGGCGTTGATCGCGCACAAAGGCGAAGAAGGCCTGGGCCACCGGCGACAGGTGCTTGCTGCGCGGGTGCACCAGGCACCAGCTGCGCAGCAGCGGTAGCTCGGCTACCGGCAGTTCGCGCAGGGCGCCGCAGGCCAGTTCGCGGCGTACCGCGTGACGCGGCAGCAGGGCCAGGCCGAGGCCGGCCAGCACTCCTTCGCACTGGCCTTCCATGGAGCCCACTTCCAGGGTCTGGGGGAAGTGGGCGCGCTTCTGGTGGCAGTAACTTTCGCAGGCCTGACGGGTGCCGGAGCCGGCCTCACGGATCAGCAGCGGCCAGGCGGTCAGCTCCTGCAGGCTCAGGCTTGCGCGGCTGCACAGCGGATGTTCGGGTGGGGCCACGGCGATGATCGGATTGTTGAGAAAGGGCAGGAACTCCAGATCCTGGTCGCTCGGCACCTGGGACATGATCAGCAGGTCGTCGCGGTTGGCGCTCAGGCGGCGCAGAGCCTGGGCGTGGTTGGTGACCACCAGCTGCAGGCTGACTTCGGGGTAATGGCGGCGAAACTCGGCAAACAGATGGGGTACGAAGTACTTGGCGCTGGATTCCACCGCCAGGCTCAGTTGCCCCTGCAGCGAGCCCTTGAGGTCGGCCAGTTGCATGTCCAGGCTCTCCAGGCGGCCGAACAGATCACCGCTGGCCAGCAGCAGGGCGTCGCCGGCCTCGGTCAGGTAGAGCTTCTTGCCTGCATAGTCGAACAGCGGCTGACCGATCAGCTCTTCCAGCTGGCGCATCTGCAGGCTGACCGCCGGCTGGGTCAGGGCCATCTCCTCGGCGGCACGGCTGTAGGAGCGGTGGGCGCACACCGCGCGGAACAGCTGGAGCTGGCGCAGGGTCATTCGCAGCAGGGCTTTGCGCATGGCGGAACCGTCTGGGTTTGGGTTTCCCAGAAATATAAGCTTTTACTAATGCTTGATCTAATAAAGATTAATTTTTGTTATTCACGCGCCAGGCGTAGCGTGGGGGCATAACTGGGCGCTCTGCTACGCTTGCCCTTTAACCCGAGGATCCTGGCCCGTGATCAAGAAAATCCTGATTGCCAACCGCGGTGAGATCGCCGTGCGCATTGTGCGCGCCTGTGCCGAGATGGGGATTCGCTCGGTGGCCATCTATGCCGAGGCCGACCGCATGGCCCTGCATGTCAAGCGCGCCGACGAGGCCCACAGCGTTGGTGACGACCCCCTGGCCGGTTACCTGAACCCGCGCAAGTTGGTCAATCTGGCGGTGGAAACCGGCTGCGATGCGTTGCATCCCGGTTATGGCTTTCTCTCGGAAAACGCCGAGCTGGCGGAGATCTGTGCCGAGCGCGGGATCAAGTTTATCGGCCCCTCGGCCGAGGTGATCCGCCGCATGGGCGACAAGACCGAGGCGCGGCGCAGAATGATCAAGGCCGGGGTGCCGGTCACCCCGGGCACCGAGGGCAATGTCGCGGATATTGCCGAGGCCCTGCGCGAGGCCGAGCGCATCGGTTACCCGGTGATGCTCAAGGCCACCAGCGGCGGCGGCGGCCGCGGCATTCGCCGTTGCAACTCGCGCGAGGAACTGGAGCAGGCCTACCCGCGGGTGATCTCCGAGGCGACCAAGGCCTTTGGCAGCGCCGAGGTGTTCCTGGAGAAGTGCATCGTCAATCCCAAGCATATCGAGGCGCAGATTCTTGCCGACAGCTTCGGTAACACCGTGCACCTGTTCGAGCGCGACTGCTCGATCCAGCGGCGTAACCAGAAGCTGATCGAGATCGCCCCCAGCCCTCAGCTGACCCCCGAGCAGCGCGCCTATATCGGCGATCTGGCCGTGCGCGCGGCGAAAGCGGTGGGCTACGAGACTGCCGGCACCGTGGAGTTTCTGCTCGCCGAAGGCGAGGTGTACTTCATGGAGATGAACACCCGGGTGCAGGTGGAGCACACCATCACCGAGGAAATCACCGGCCTGGATATCGTCCGCGAGCAGATCCGCATCGCCAGCGGCCTGCCCCTGTCGGTGCAGCAGAGCGACATCATCCACCGCGGCTTTGCCCTGCAGTTTCGCATCAACGCCGAAGACCCGAAGAACAACTTTCTGCCCAGCTTCGGCAAGATCACCCGCTACTACGCCCCGGGCGGCCCGGGCGTGCGCACTGATACGGCGATCTACACCGGCTACAGCATTCCCCCCTACTACGACTCCATGTGCCTGAAACTGGTCGTCTGGGCGTTGACCTGGGAAGAGGCCCTGGATCGTGGCCTGCGTGCCCTGGACGATATGCGTGTGCAAGGCGTCAAGACCACCGCACCCTACTACCAGGAAATCCTGCGCAATCCGGAGTTTCGCAGTGGCCAGTTCAACACCAGCTTCGTCGACAGCCACCCGGAATTGACCCAGTACTCGATCAAGCGCAACCCGTCGCACCTGGCCATCGCCATTGCCACCGCCATTGCCGCCCACGCCGGCCTGTAGGGGAAGGAATCAGATCATGAGCAAGACCAAGAAGATCACCGTCACCGATACCATCCTGCGCGATGCCCACCAGTCGATCATCGCCACGCGCATGCGCCTGGACGACATGCTGCCGATCTGTCCCAAGCTCGATCAGGTCGGCTACTGGTCCCTGGAAGTCTGGGGCGGGGCCACCTTCGACGCCTGTATCCGCTTTCTCAAGGAAGACCCCTGGGAGCGCCTGCGCAAGCTCAAGGCGGCGCTGCCCAATACCCGACTGCAGATGCTCCTGCGCGGGCAGAACCTGCTGGGCTATCGCCACTACAGCGATGATGTGGTGCGCGCCTTTGTGGCCAAGGCCGCGGTCAATGGTATCGACGTGTTCCGCATCTTCGATGCGATGAATGATGTGCGTAACCTGCGCACTGCCATCGAGGCGGTCAAGGCCGCCGGCAAGCACGCCCAGGGCACCCTGGCCTACACCACCAGCCCGGTGCATACCGTGGCGGCCTATGTCCAGCAGGCCAAGGCCATGCAGGCCATGGGTATCGACTCCATCGCCATCAAGGATATGGCCGGTTTGCTCACCCCCTACTCGACCTTCGAGTTGGTCAAGGCGCTCAAGGCCGAGGTCGACCTGCCGGTATTCGTGCACAGCCATGACACCGCCGGCATGGGCGCCATGTGTCAGCTCAAGGGCATCGAAGCCGGCGCCGACCATATCGATACGGCCATCTCCAGCTTCGCCTGGGGCACCAGCCATCCGGGCACCGAGTCCATGGTCGCGGCGCTGCGTGGAACGCCCTATGACACCGGGCTGGACCTGGAACTGCTGCAGGAAATCGGTATGTACTTCCATGCCGTGCGCAAGAAGTACCACCAGTTCGAAAGCGAATTTACCGCGGTGGACACCCGGGTGCAGGTCAATCAGGTGCCGGGCGGCATGATGTCCAATCTGGCCAACCAGCTGAAGGAGCAGGGCGCGCTCAATCGCATCAACGAAGTGTTCGCCGAAATTCCCCGGGTGCGTGAGGATCTGGGCTTCCCGCCGCTGGTCACCCCGACCTCGCAGATCGTCGGCACCCAGGCGGTGTTCAACGTGCTGGCCGGTGAGCGCTATAAGACCATCACCAACGAGGTGAAGCTTTACCTGCAGGGCCGCTATGGCCTGGCGCCGGGCAAGGTCAACGAGCAGCTGCGCAAGCAGGCCATTGGCAGCGAGGAAGTCATCGAAGTGCGCCCGGCCGACCTGCTCAAGCCGGAAATGGCCAAGCTGCGCGAAGAGATCGGCAGCCTGGCGCAATCCGAAGAGGACGTGCTGACCTATGCCATGTTCCCCGATATCGGGCGCAAGTTCCTTGAAGAGCGGACTGCCGGCAGCCTCAAGCCCGAGGCGCTGTTGCCGATTCCCGAGGCCGGTGGCGTGGCGCCGGCCGGTGGCGAGGGTGTGCCCACCGAATTTGTGGTGGATGTGCATGGCGAAAGTTACCGCGTCGATATCACCGGCGTCGGCGTGAAGAGCGACGGCAAGCGCCACTTCTACCTGTCCATCGACGGCATGCCGGAAGAGGTGGTGTTTGAGCCACTCAATGATTTTGTTGCGGGTGCCAGCGGCAAGCGCAAGCAGGCCAGCGCGCCGGGAGATGTCAGCACCAGCATGCCGGGCAATATCGTCGAGGTGCTGGTCAAGGTCGGCGATGTGGTCAAGGCGGGTCAGGCGGTGCTGGTCAGCGAAGCGATGAAGATGGAGAGCGAAGTACAGGCGCCGATTGCCGGCACCGTGAAGGCGGTGCATGTGGCCAAGGGCGATCGGGTCAATCCCGGTGACGTGCTGGTGGAAATCGAAGGTTAACCTCGAAGCCCCGGGCTGGTTGAACAGGCATTTGAACAGATTGCCGGGGCTTCTTTTTTATTGATGG
>JBFHPI010000236.1:0-5535 GCA_041592855.1 Pseudomonas sp. | reverse complement strand
GCTCGCGCATAGCCGGAATGTGAGGGGCCATCTTCGGCGCCTGGGCGACTATGGTGGCGTCGACATTGCCCACCTGCCAGCCCTTGGCGTGAATCAGACCGACTACATGGCGCAGCAGCACGCGACTATCGGCGCCCTTGAAGGTCGGGTCGGTGTCGGGAAAATGCTGGCCGATATCGCCCAGGGCCGCCGCGCCGAGCAGGGCATCGCTCAGGGCATGCAGCAGCACGTCACCGTCGGAGTGGGCAATCAAGCCGAACCTGTGGGGGATTTGCACACCACCCAGGGTGATGAAATCGCCCTCACCGAAACGGTGTACGTCGTAACCGTGGCCAATACGCATAAGATCAACGCCCTGCAAAAGTCAGGGCGTGATTCTACATGCACAGGCCGGCGTAGGGTGCGCCGTGCGCACCGTCTGACTTCAACCTGAGACAATGGTGCGCATGGCGCACCCTACACAAGTGCGGCGGCGTGATGGCGCAGATGGTCGTCGATAAAGCTGGCGATAAAGTAGTAGCTGTGGTCGTAGCCCGGCTGCAGGCGCAGGGTCAACGGATGGCCGGCAGCCTGCGCTGCAGCCTCGAGGGCGCGGGGCTTCAGCTGGTTTTCCAGAAAATCATCACGATCACCCTGATCGATCAGCATCGGCAGCTTCTCCGATGCCTTCGCCAGCAAGGCGCAGGCATCCCACTCCCGCCAGCGGGCGCGGTCTTCGCCCAGGTAGCGGGAGAAGGCCTTCTCGCCCCAGGGACAGTGCAGCGGATTGCTGATCGGTGCGAAAGCCGACAGCGACCGATAGCGCCCGGGGTTGCGCAAGGCGCACACCAGCGCGCCATGCCCGCCCATGGAATGACCACTGATGCCACGACGGTCGGATACCGGGAAGTTGGCCTCGACCAGCGCCGGCAACTCCTCCACCACATAGTCGTGCATGCGGTAATGCCGCGCCCAGGGCTCCTGGGTAGCGTTGAGGTAAAACCCCGCGCCCAGGCCAAAATCCCAGGCACCGTCCGGGTCATCCGGAACCCCTTCGCCGCGCGGACTGGTATCCGGGGCGACGATAACCAAACCCAGCTCGGCCGCCAGCCTCTGGGCCCCGGCTTTCTGCATAAAGTTCTCGTCCGTGCAGGTCAGGCCACTCAGCCAGTACAGCACTGGCAGCTTGGCGCCCTGCTCTGCCTGGGGCGGCAGGTAGACGGCAAACTGCATGTCGCAGTTGAGGCTGCTGGAGCGATGGCGATAGCGCTTGTGCCAGCCGCCAAAGCTCTTGTTGCTGGAGACGATTTCCAGGGTCATACCAATCTCCGTAGGGTGCGCCATGCGCCCCAGGGGTTTGCGGTGCGCATGGCGCACCCTACGCACTGCTGAAGTGCAGCTATCAGAAATGGATAACGGTGCGGATGCTCTTGCCTTCGTGCATCAGGTCAAAGGCGCTGTTGATCTCGTCCAGGGGCAGGTTGTGGGTGATAAAGGTATCCAGGGGAATCTCGCCCTTCTGCGCCTTTTCCACATAGCTGGGCAGTTCGGTACGGCCCTTGACCCCGCCAAACGCCGAACCGCGCCAGACCCGACCGGTGACCAGCTGGAACGGCCGGGTGCTGATTTCCGCACCGGCCGGCGCCACGCCGATAATGGTCGATTCGCCCCAACCCTTGTGACAACACTCCAGCGCCGCACGCATCAGCTGCACATTGCCAACACACTCGAAGGAGTAGTCCACCCCGCCGTCGGTCATTTCGACGACGACTTCCTGGATCGGCTTGGCGAACTCCTTGGGATTGATACAGTCGGTGGCGCCCAGCTCAAGGGCGATGGTGAACTTGCTCGGATTGATATCGATGGCGATGATGCGTCCGGCCTTGGCCATCTTGGCGCCGATAATCGCCGCCAGGCCGATGCCGCCGAGGCCGAATATCGCCACGGTGGCGCCCTCTTCCACCTTGGCGGTATTGAGCACCGCGCCGATACCGGTGGTGACGCCGCAGCCGAGCAGGCAGACCTTCTCCAACGGCGCCTCCTGGGGGATCTTGGCCAGGGAGATCTCCGGCAACACGGTGTACTCGGAGAAAGTCGAGCAGCCCATATAGTGATAGATCGGCTCGCCGTTGTAGCTGAAGCGGCTGGTGCCATCGGGCATCAGGCCCTTGCCCTGGGTAGCGCGCACCGCCTGACACAGGTTGGTCTTGCCCGAGGTGCAGAACTTGCAGGTGCGGCATTCGGCGGTATAGAGCGGAATCACATGATCGCCCACAGCCAGGGAGGTGACGCCCTCCCCCACCGCCTCGACGATGCCGCCGCCCTCATGGCCGAGGATGCAGGGGAAAACGCCCTCACTGTCCTCGCCCGACAGGGTGTAGGCATCGGTGTGGCACACCCCGGTGGCCACGATGCGCACCAGCACTTCGCCGGCCCTGGGCGGCGCCACGTCGACCTCGACGATCTGCAGCGGCTGATTGGGGGCAAAGGCTACGGCGGCACGGGACTTGATCATGATCGCTCTCCAGCGGACTCAACGGTGGCGCAGAGTGTAGATCAGTGCTCAAGATAGATAATTCCGTAAAAAACAAAACATTATTGCTATATAGGGATAATAATCGACACCCAACAAGGAGAGACTGCATGAATCGCTGGGAAGGCCTGGACGAGTTCGTTGCCGTGGCCGAATGTGGCCAGTTCAGTGCCGCCGCGCAGCGCTTGGGGCTGTCGTCCTCCCAGGTCAGCCGCCAGGTGGCGCGCCTGGAGGAGCGCCTGCAAAGCCGCCTGTTCTACCGCAGCACGCGGCGGGTGGCGTTGACCGAAGCCGGGCAAACCTTTCTGCAGCATTGCCGGCGCCTGCAGGATGCCCGCGAAGAGGCCTTGCGTGCCGTCAGCGACCTGGGTGGCGAGCCCAAGGGGCTGCTGCGCATGACTTGTGCGGTGGCCTATGGCGAACGCTTTATCGTGCCTCTGGTGACAGACTTTATGTGCCGTCACCCGCAACTGCGGGTGGAGATCGAACTGAGCAACCGCACCCTGGATCTGCTGCATGAGGGGCTGGACCTGGCCATTCGCCTGGGGCGCCTGCAGGACTCACGCCTGGTCGCCACGCGCCTGGCGCCCCGAGTCATGTACCTGTGCGCCGCACCGGCCTACCTGCAGCGCTACGGCCGCCCCCATTCACTCTCCGAACTGGCACGGCACAACTGCCTGATCGGCAGTTCCGATCACTGGAGTTTTCAGCTGGACGGCCGCGACGCCAGCCTGCGGGTGCAGGGCAACTGGCGCTGCAACAGCGGCCAGGCGGTGCTGGAGGCTGCGCTACGCGGCCTGGGGCTGTGTCAGCTGCCGGACTATTATGTATTGGAGCATCTGCGCAGCGGCGCCCTGGTGTCCCTGCTGGACAGTCAGCAGCCACCGGACACCGCCGTGTGGGCCCTGTACCCGCAACAGCGGCATCTGTCGCCGAAAGTGCGACAGCTGGTGGACTTCCTCAAGCAGGGGCTGGCCCAGCGCCAGGAATACCGCTAAGCGTGTCGCAATAGAATGTCACAGCCCGGGCGGAACCCCCTTCGCCCAGGACGCGTCAGACAAGGACCGGCTCACCCACCCAGAGAGGTCGATACCATGCAAGTACTGGTCAACAGCGACAACCATATCGGCGCTTCGCAAGACTTTATGAGCAGCATCAGCAAGCGTGTAACGGACAAGATCAAGCGTTTCGACGATCACCTGACCCGGGTCGAAGTGCATCTACGCGATGAGAACGCTCACAAGGCCGGCAGCCATGACAAACGCTGCCTGATCGAGGCCAGGCCAAAAGGACGTGAACCGATCTCCGTGTCCCACCATGCCGACCATCTGGAAAAGGCGATCGACGGCGCCCTCGACAAACTGGGCACCGTACTGGAAAAAGATATCAGCAAGCATCGGATCAGCTAACGGATGCATCCCACAACCCGGCCAAGAGTTTCAGGTCCTCCGGCCGGGTGACCTTGAGGTTGTCCGCGCGCCCCTCGATCAAGCGGGGCGCGTGGCCTGCCCACTCCATGGCCGAAGCCTCGTCGGTCACCACCGCCCCGGAGGCAAGCGAAGAGCTGAGCGCCCGGTGCAAGGGCCCAAGACGGAACATCTGCGGGGTATAGGCCTGCCAGATCTGTGCGCGATCCAGGGTGCTTGCCACCCGTCCGTCGCTGCCAATCTGCTTGAGCGTATCGCGCGCCGGCACCGCCAGCAGGCCGCCCACCGGGTCGTCTGCCAGCTCAGTGAGCAGTTTGTCCAGGTCACTGCGGGCCAGGTTGGGCCGGGCCGCGTCATGCACCAACACCCAGTCCTGCTGCGCCGCCCCCTGCTGCTGCAAGCACCGCAACCCCGCCAGCACCGAGTCGGCCCGCTCACGTCCGCCGGCACAGCGCAGGATACGCGGCTCGCTAGCCAACCCCAGCTGCGGCCAATAGGGATCCTCCTCGGCCAGGCACAGGGCCAGGCCCAGCAAATCGGGATGATCCAGAAAGCCCTGCAGGCTGTGTTCGAGAATGGTCTTGCCGGCCAGTTGCAGATACTGCTTGGGCCGGTCGGCCTGCATCCGCGAGCCGACGCCGGCAGCGGGAATCACCACCCAGAATGGCAGACTCTGACTCATGCTCATTCGGTCAGCAGATAGAGGGTTTCGCCCTCTTTGACCATGCCCAGCTCCTGACGAGCACGTTCTTCGACGGTTTCCATGCCCTGCTTAAGCTCCAGCACTTCTGCTTCGAGGATGCGGTTGCGCTCATGCAGCCGCTCGTTCTCGGCCTGCTGATCGGCAATCTGTTGCTTGAGATGGCTGGCCTGAGCCAGGCTGCCGTCACCCACCCACAGACGATACTGCAGCCCGGCCAGGAGCAGGATCAGTACGACGAATAACCAATGGTGATTACGCATGGGGCGGCTCGTGGCTTGAGTCATCGGCATGGTAGGGGCTGCGCACATGCTTGAAAAGAAGCCGACTGATGGGTGGACGGACATTATCGGTTACTGCATCCATGCTTAGATTCCCTGGAACAGGATAAAAAAGGGCGACTTACGTCGCCCTTTCTTATCACGCTGCGCTTAGCCGCGGAACTCGGTGCGCCCCTTGTAGGGGGCCTTGCCGGCCAGCTGCTCTTCGATACGCAGCAACTGGTTGTACTTGGATACGCGGTCGGAGCGGCACAGCGAACCGGTCTTGATCTGGCCGGCGGCAGTGCCTACGGCCAGGTCGGCGATGGTGCTGTCTTCGGTTTCGCCGCTGCGGTGCGAAATGACCGCGGTGTAACCGGCGGCCTTGGCCATCTGGATGGCTTCCAGGGTTTCGCTCAGCGAGCCGATCTGGTTGAACTTGATCAGAATCGAGTTGCCGATCGACTCGTCGATGCCGCGCTTGAGGATCTTGGTGTTGGTGACAAACAGGTCGTCGCCGACCAGCTGGACCTTGGCACCGATCTTGTCGGTCAGCACTTTCCAGCCAGCCCAGTCAGACTCGTCCATACCGTCTTCGATGGAGATGATCGGGTAGCGCTGGGTCAGGCCGGCCAG
>JBFHPI010000235.1:0-5539 GCA_041592855.1 Pseudomonas sp. | reverse complement strand
CCGGGTACAGGACGACTTCATGGAAGCCCTGGTACCAGTTCAGTTCGGCCAGGTGCAGCAGCGGCAGTTCGGCCTGTACCGCCAGCAGCAGGCGCGCCTCGTCGTCCAGTTCGACGCCGGGCAGGGCGGTCAGGCGTTTGTGATGGAGAAACAGCACGGCGCGCTCGCGCAGGCATTGCTGCTCGTCCGGGCTCAGGCCGTCGAGTATCGGCAGGCGCTGGTGCAGCGCTTGCCATTGCTCGGCGCTGATCGGGTGGCGGGCGAGGATGCGTCGGCGGCGCCAGGCGCGCAGTGACCACATAGTGAAAGCTCATGCATAAGGATGGCCAACCTTAGCAGGTCATGGTCGGCCAGGGGCAAGTCGGCATAAAGGCTGCAAAGACCTGGGCAAACCCCGTTGGGAGGGCTGCGCCATGTCGATCGACCGTCTGGATTTTCCCGCTGCCAGCCTGCTGTATGGGCAGGGCCAGGATCTGCCAAGCCAGGCCGCTCGGGGGCGCAGCATGTGGTTGCCCGGGCAGGAGGGGCAAGCTCCGGTGTTGTTGGTGGCGCTACTCTGGGGGCGCGGCCGCACCGATGTGGTGCGCATACTGGAGCAATGCCTGAATAACCTGCTGGCCGATCTGCACTGCACACCCGCAGCCTGGACCTCGACCCAGGCCGCGCGGCAGGTGTTGGCGGTACTCAATCGCCAGCTGTTTCGTCAGCGCCGTGGCGAGGGCCATCAGGTCGAGGTGCACGGTGCTTTGCTATTGCTGCAGGCAGCAGAGGCGCAGTTGCTCCAGGCTGGCGCCATTGGCCTGCTGCGCTATCAGGGGGGGAGCCTGCAGAGTCTGGCCGGCCGTGACGGCCTGCAACTGGGGGGGCAGGCCGAGCTGGCCCTGGTGCAGCATCGCTTGCCGCTCAGTGGCGGCGAGGCGCTGTTGCTGGCGCCTCAGGCCCTGCTTGATGTGGCGGATCTGCAGGCGCTTCGTGAGGCCTGCGGGCAGCTGGCTGAGCTTGGCCCGGAGCCGTTGTTGGCGCCCCTGCTCAAGGCTCCGGGAGCGGTGGCACTGGTGTTGCCCAAGGCATGGCAAACGCCTGCGCCGAGCACCACTTCCGCGCATTGGCCGGCGGTGCACGACGCTCGGCCCGAGCTGCAACTCGATGGCTGGACCCTGCTTGCGGCCTGCCCCTTTGGGCCGCCGGGGCGATTGTTTCATGCCCGGGATGAACAGGGACACCAGGCCTTGCTGTGCCTGGCCGCCGCCGATGCCGACGAAGCTTATTGGCAACGTGAGTGGGCCCTGCGCCGTAGCCCGGTGAGCAGTCTGGTTCAGCTGCTCTCTTCGACGCGCCCGCGTCGGCATGCCTTCAGCCTGTGGGCCGTGCCGCCCGCCGGTACGCGCAGTCTGCAGGACTGGGTCGCGGCCCAGGGCCCTTTGGATGGGCCAAGTCTGCTGGCTCTGCTGGAGCAGCTTATCGTCGCCGTGCGTGCCCTGCAGCGTCGGGGCATGCAGGGCTTGTGGCTGGATGTGCGCAATATCCTGGTGGATGAAGGCGGGCGTCTGCTGCTGTGGGTCGAGCATGCCGCATTGCTGCCCGGGGTGCCGCGCCAGCCCATGCCGGCGAATGCCGAACCCTTGGCCCCGGAGCTGCGTGAAGGGCGGGCCGTGGATGGTCGTGCCGATCAGTTCGCCCTGGCGGCTCTGGCCTACTGGCTGTTCTGCGGGCGCTGGCCGGACGTGGCGCGGGCCGATGCGCCGCAGGCCTGTGGTTACTTGCCTCTGGCCCACTTTAGTGCCCAGGTGCCGGCGGGATGGGATGGCGTGCTGGCCCGGGCTCTGGCGCCGCGAGCGGAGGCCCGTTTCGAGGCCCTGTCGGAGTTCCAGCAGGCATTGCACAAGCCCTGGCAGCAGCGCGTCTCGGCGTCGCGGCGCGCGCCTCGGGATCAATGGGGTTGGCGTATGGGGCTGGTCGTGGTGTTGGGGTTGCAGCTGCTTTCGGCGCTGTGGCTGAGCCTGCTGCTTGGCTGAAAGCAACACCCCCGGCATGGCCGGGGGGGGGGGCGGGACGCTGGGCGATCAGGTCGCGGTGGGGTCTTCGCTGATCGGCAGGACAAAGTTCTTGAACTCGGTGTCCTCCTTGAAACCGATGGACTCATAGAGCTTGTGCGCGACCTCGTTATTGACACTGGAGGCCACGCGCAGGCGCACGGCGTTGGTGTCCTTGGCCATCTGCTTGGCGGACTGGATCAGACGGTCGGCGACCAGCTGACGGCGGGCGTCCTGGCAGACATAGATATCGTTGAGGACCCAGACGCGCTTGAGCGAGAGGGAGGAAAAACCGGGGTAGAGCTGGCAGAAGCCGAGGATCTTGTCTTCGTCATCGGCCATGGCCAGGTAGATCACCGATTCTTTGCGGCTGATGCGTTTTTCCAGAAAGCTGCGCGAGGAATCCGGGTAAGGCAGTTGGCCGAACAGTTCGCGGTAGTTGACGAACAGGGGCGTCAGCTGGTCCAGATGTTCCAGGGTGGCTTGAACAATGCGCATGGTGAGCCTCGACTTGATTAGATGGGCGGTTCCGCAACCGGGGTTGCTGCCAGCGAACGAGCCCGATGCTGCCTAAAGCTTTTGGAAAGTGCAATCCAAACAAGCGTTTGGTTGCAGGCCTAGGCCAGGAGGAAATTGCCTGTGCCGGCCTCAGGCTGCAGCTGCGCCAGTTCGCTCTCGTCCTTGAGCCGCACCCCGGATAGCTGACGGCGCCAGGCCTCACGCATCAGATACAGCAGACGATGACTGGCCATGGCATAGCTCAGGCCTTCCAGGCGCACATTGGAGATGCAGTTGCGGTAGGCGTCGGTCAGACCGACCCTGGGCGCGTAGGTGAAATACAGGCCCAGGCTGTCCGGCGAGCTGAGCCCGGGGCGTTCGCCGAGCAGGATCACCACCATGCGCGCGTCGAGGCGTGCGGCCACCTCGTCGGCCACCGCCACCCGGCCCTGGTGGACCAGGCAGGTGGGGGCCAGGCGCCAGCCTTCGGCGTCGGCCAGCTGCCCGATGCGCTGCAGCATGGGCAGGGCGTGACGCTCCACAGCCAGGGCGGACAGCCCATCCGCCACCACCAGGGCCAGGTCGTAACCCTCGGGGTGGTTTGCCCGGTACAGGTCCAGCTCTTCGGCGGACTGCTGGCTTAGGCGCCGGCCCAGGTCCGGGCGCTGCAGATAGGTGTCGCGATCCTTGGCGGCGCTGTGCAGCAGCAGGCTCGGGCCGGGCAGGCGTGCGGCCAGGTGCTCGGCATCGAAGGGCAGGTGCACGGCGTCCCGGGCCTGGGCATGGGCGAGCTGAAAGTCCAGCTGGGCACGGCTCGGCAGGCTGGTGCCGGTACGACCCAGGGCGATGCGCGCCGGGGTCAGCTGGCGCAACTGCTGCCAGGCGTCGGGCAGGCTGCTGGGCGGGTGCCGGTCATGTTGCATGGGTTTGTCCTCGAAGGGTTTGTCGGCGCGGGCTCGCTTAGCCCAGCTGCGCCAGGGCCTGGCGGAAGGCTGGCGGCAGGCTGTCACTCAGGCGTGAGTGACCCTGGGCCTGGGTGAAGATGCCCATGCGCTGCAGCCAGGCCTCGAACTCGGGGGCAGGGCGCAGGTTAAGGCTCTGCCGTGCGTACAGGGCGTCGTGGAAAGAAGTGGTCTGATAGTTGAGCATCACGTCGTCGGAGCCGGGTATGCCCATGATGAAGTTGATCCCGGCCACCCCGAGCAGCGTCAGCAGGTTATCCATGTCGTCCTGGTCGGCTTCGGCGTGGTTGGTGTAGCAGATGTCGCAGCCCATCGGCAGGCCCAGCAGCTTGCCGCAGAAGTGGTCTTCCAGCCCGGCGCGGATGATCTGCTTGCCGTTGTACAGGTACTCGGGGCCGATAAAACCGACCACGGTATTGACCAGGAAGGGTTTGAACTGCCGGGCCACCGCGTAGGCCCGCGCCTCGCAGGTCTGCTGATCGACGCCATGGTGGGCGTTGGCCGACAGGGCGCTGCCCTGCCCGGTTTCGAAATACATCAGGTTGTGGCCCAGGCTGCCACGCTGCAGCGACAGGCCCGCCTCGTAGCCCTCCTGCAGCAGCCTGAGGTCGATGCCGAAGCTGGCGTTGGCCGCTTCGCTGCCGGCAATCGACTGAAACAGCAGGTCCAGGGGGACGCCACGGTTGATTGCCTCGATAGAGCTTGTGATATGGGTCAGTACGCAGGCCTGGGTGGGGATCTCGTAGCGCTGGATAATGCCGTCGAGCATGCGCAGCAGCTCGCAGACGCTGGCGAGGCTGTCGGTTGCCGGGTTGATGCCGAGCATGGCATCGCCGTTGCCATAGAGCAGACCGTCGAAAATGCTGGCGGCGATACCGGCGCTGTTGTCGGTCGGATGGTTGGGCTGCAGGCGGGTGCCCATGTGCCCGCGCAGGCCCTGGGTGTTGCGAAAGCGGGTGGTCACGCGGATTTTCTGTGCAACCAGCACCAGGTCCTGCAGGCGCATGATCTTCGATACGGCGGCGGCCATTTCCGGAGTCAGGCCCGGGGCCAGGGCGCGCAGGCTGGCTTCATCGGCCTGTGCACCGAGCAGCCAGTCGCGAAAGTCCCCCACAGTCATATGGCTGACCGGGGCGAAGGCGGCCGCATCGTGGCTGTCGATGATCAGCCGGGTGACCTCATCCTGTTCGTAAGGGATCAGCGCCTCGTCGAGAAAGCGCTTGAGTGGCACCTCGGCCAGGCACATCTGCGCCGCTACCCGCTCGCCGGCACTGCTGGCGGCGATCCCGGCCAGATGGTCGCCGGAGCGCGCCGGGCTGGCCTTGGCCAGCAACTGGCGCAGGCTGTCGAAGCGGTAGCTCTGGCTGCCGACGCTATGGCTGTAACTGGGCATCGCATCTCCAAGGTGACAAGGCGGCGGTGCGCCAAAGCGGTGCCTGGGCCGTGACGGGCGCACCGCAACGGGTGAGTCTTTTGCGCGTATCGCGGCCAAACAGGCGGTGACAGGCGCTTAGCTCCTGCTAACGCAACCCCTGTGCCAAAACCTGACGCAATGGCCAGGCGCTGCCGCCGCGCAGGCGCTGTGCTAACCTGCGGCCACTGTTGCGGCAGCCGCTTGCGCGGCACTTTGAGGACAACCATGCATATCCATATTCTCGGCATCTGCGGCACCTTTATGGGTTCGCTGGCGGTGCTGGCCAAGGAGCTGGGGCACCGTGTCACCGGCTCCGACGCCAATGTCTATCCCCCCATGAGCACCCAGCTCGAAGCCCAGGGCATCGAGTTGATCCAGGGCTATGACCCGGCCCAGCTCGATCCGGCACCGGATCTGGTGGTGATCGGCAATGCCATGAGCCGTGGCAACCCGGCGGTGGAATATGTGCTGAACAAGGGCCTGCCCTATGTCAGCGGCCCGCAGTGGCTGGCCGACCATGTGCTGCAGGGGCGCTGGGTGCTGGCCGTGGCCGGCACCCACGGCAAAACCACCACCGCCAGCATGCTGGCCTGGATACTGCAGTACGCCGGACTCAATCCGGGATTTCTCAT
>JBFHPI010000234.1:0-5543 GCA_041592855.1 Pseudomonas sp. | reverse complement strand
GGCTTCAATCAGCATCCAGGCGATAGCCGTGGCATAGCGCAGGTTGACCGTCAGTTCCAAATGGGGCGCGGCCAGAAAGGCATGCTGGCTGGCCAGGCCGCGGATCTGGCTGGCCAGATCCGGGTCACGGGCCAGGTGCTGATCCCAGAGCTGCTGATGGCGCAGTTCGGCGATGCGATACAGACCATGCCCATGCTTATCGTCCAGGGCCGCTCCCAGGCCCGACTGGCTGGCCGCAGCGCCCAATAGCAGGGCTTCGGCGGCGGTGGAATGGCGCCCCAGGTAGAGCAGGGTAGGGCGGATCACATACTGACTCAACTCGCAGGCGGCGATTCCCATAAGGCCCTCGCGGAAGGTGGCCGGTGGGGCCGGGCGCTTTGGCAGCTTCTGCTTGTTCTGATAAAGGCCCCACCGGAAGCGGGCTTAGCCGCTTATCTTGAAGTCTAGTGCGACCTTTCGGCTGTAAAGAGCTGTTTTTAAATTGTTTTCGACTTCAGGCTCCTGGCTATATTCCAGTGAGTACTTAGCGGCGTTATTTTCGATATACAGCGCCAGCAGGCTGTTGAAAACCTAGGCGAGGCAGGCTTGCCCCATGTAAGTGGTTTTTCAACAGCTGCTAGTCGCCTGTGGCAACCGGGCGGGCCGGGTCGGTCACCCACTCGCTCCAGGAGCCGGCATACAGCGGCGCCAGAGGGTAGCCGGCCAGGCACAGGGCGAACAGGTTGTGGCAGGCGGTGACGCCGGAGCCGCAGTAGGCCACCAGTTGTTCCACCGGGCGCCCGTTCAGCAGGTTGGCAAAGCGCTGGCGCAGCTTTTCGGCAGGCAGAAAGCAGCCATCGCTACCCAGATTTTCGCTGAACAGGGCGCACTGGGCACCAGGGATATGCCCGGCCACCGGGTCCAAGGGCTCCACTTCACCGCGAAAGCGTGGCAGGGCGCGGGCGTCGAGCAGGCACAATTGCTTTTGCCCCAGGCGCTGTTGCAATTGCCCGGCATCTACTACCAGGCTGGGATCGGGCTGGGCCAGGAACGTACCGGGTTGCACCTGCGGTACTTCCTGGCTCAGTGGATAGCCGGCCGCACGCCAGGCCTTGAGCCCGCCATCCAGCAGATACACCCCCTCGCGCTTGCCCAGCCAGGTGAGCAGCCACCAGGCGCGGGCGGCGAAGGCGTCGCTGCCATCGTCGTACAGTACGACTTCAGTGTCTTCGCCCAACCCCCAGTTACGCAGGCGCTGTGCCAGCTGCTCGGCATCAGGCAGCGGGTGACGGCCGGTGACGCCCTTGTGCACGGGGCCGGACAGGTCACGCTCCAGGTCGGCATACAGGGCCCCGGGGATATGGCCTTCGGCGTAGCTGCGCGAGCCGTAAGCTGGATCATTGAGGGCAAAGCGGCAATCGAGGAGCAGCAGGTTGGACTGGTGCAGGCGCTGCTGCAGGTCTTGGGCTGTGATCAGCTGAGCGAGGGGCATGGTGGATATCCTCAGGGGCAGATAAGCAGCAGGCATCATACTGCGCCCCTGGGCCTGGCTCGATAGGCAGCTTTCTCTCGCTCGCTTGCGCTTTTGCGGGCATGCTGCAGCCCCTTGTTGTTGGCAGGCCACTATCCATGAAACGTTTCGTCTTGCTCGACACCGCGCCGATACCTTGCGGCGACGGAGCGCTGTGCCTGTTCGAGTACGGCGAAGACTTTGTGATCAAAATTGCCGGCGGCGATGGCGGCCAGCTGATGAACACGCGCATGCATGGCTCCGAGGACGCCCTGGCGGCAATCCCGTGCAAGAAGGTTGCGGGCCGTGCGGATTCACGGGTGCTGATTGGCGGTCTGGGCATGGGCTTTACCCTGGCCGCAGCGTTGCAGAATCTGGGCAAGACTGCCGAAGTCGAGGTGGCCGAACTGGTGCCGGGGGTGGTGGAGTGGAACCGTGGCCCGCTGGGCGCCAAGGCTGGGTACCCGATTCTCGATCCGCGTACCCGGGTTATTCAGGATGATGTGGCCAACTGCCTGAAAAATGCCGAACAGCGGTATGACGCCATCATGCTGGATGTGGATAACGGCCCTGAAGGGCTGACCCAAAAGCGCAACAGCTGGCTGTATGGCACCCAGGGCCTGCAGCGCTGTTATCAGGCGCTGCGCAGCAAGGGCGTGCTGGCGGTGTGGTCGGCCAGTGCCGACCGGGTATTCAGCGACAAAGTGCGCAAGGCCGGCTTTAAGGTCGAGGAGGTGCAGGTCTACGCCCATGGCAACAAGGGCACCCGGCATACCATCTGGATTGCGGAGAAACGCTAGGAGCGGTCAGGCTCACTATCACGCTTGGGCCTGACCGCTCCTACAGGTACAAGACGTGGATTAGCGGATTTTCAGCTTGCCGATCCGATCATTATCCAGGCTACCGAAATACAGGTAGTCACCCACCGGTTTCACCGACGTGATCATGCGCAGGTGGCTGCCGCTGGTGTCATGCAGGCTCTGGATAATTTCACCTTCCTCGTTCAGCGCAATGGCAAAGCCGTAGGGCACCGCCTTGGGCCAGAAAGCGCGGGGCAGCTTGGCCAGTTGCGCCTTGGCCCAAGGCGAGCGGTGCAGCATATCGGCATCGGCCTTGCGTGGGCTGGGCAGGGCCACCCAGAAGGTGCCTCGGCCATCACCTTGCAGGTTGTCCGGCAGGCCGGGCAGGTTGTCGATAAAGATGTCGTGCGTGCCGGCCTTCTCGCCGCTCAGCCAGTAACGGGTGATGCGGTAGCGGTAGGTTTCGTTGACCAGGACAAAGTCCTCATCGGCCGACAGGGCCACGCCGTTGGCGAAGTACAGGTCCTTGAGCAGTACGCGGGTTTCCTGGGTCGCCGGGTTGTAGCTGAGCAGGCGGCCATGGGGGCGGGCTTCGAGCAGATCAAGCAGGTAATCCGGCTGCTCGAAACGCGAGGAGGCGTCGCTGAAGTAGATGGTGCCGTCGCGGGCGATATCCAGATCATCGGTGAACTTGAAGGGTACGCCCTCGGCCTCGGTGCTCAGCACAGTGATCTGCCCTTGCTCATCGATACTCAGCAGGCCCTTATAGGCATCGGCGACGATCAGGTTGCCGCTGGCGTCGAAGTCCATGCCCAGCGGCCGGCCGCCGGTGTCGACGAAGGTGTCCACCTGTTCGCCCGTGATACGCACGATACGCCCGTCATGCAGGCCGGCGTAGACCCGGCCCTGGCTATCCACGGCGGTGTCTTCCGGGCCGTGCACCTGGCCGCGACCGAGCAGTTCGGCTTTCATCAGGGTGTCGTTGGGCTCCAGAGCGCCGGTTAGCAGCGGCGCTTGCGGTGCATCCCAGGCCAGCGGGTCGACGGGGCTGGGGGTAACCAGCAGGTACAGCGCGGTGGCGGCGATCAGGGCCGCCAGCAGGCCAAGCAGTTTCTTCATTGTTGTTATTCCCTGTACTGAAGGTAGGTCATTCGGGCGGGCGCAGAATAACGCGTCTGCGGCCTGACGCGTATATTGTGAATGCCCGGCGATGGGGCGTGGCGATATATACTGCGCGGCATTGATGAAGGGAGAGCCGCGTGGCGATTGATATTCACTGGATTACCGATGACGCCGACCTGGCGCAGCATTGCACCGTCTGGCGCCGGCTGCCCTTTGTGGCCCTCGATACCGAATTTATGCGGGTCGACACCTTTTACCCCATCGCCGGTCTGCTGCAGGTCAGCGAAGGCGAGCGGGCCTATCTGATTGATCCGCTGCAGATCAGCGACTGGACCCCCTTTGCCGAGCTGTTGCAGGACCCGGCGGTGGTCAAGGTGCTACACGCCTGCAGTGAGGATCTCGAAGTCTTTCTGCGCCTGACCGGCAGCCTGCCGGCGCCGCTGTTCGACACCCAGCTGGCCGCCGGCTACCTCAATCTGGGCTTTTCCATGGGCTACTCGCGTCTGGTACAGGCGGTGCTGGCCATCGAGCTGCCCAAGGGCGAGACCCGTTCCGACTGGTTGCAGCGCCCGCTTTCGGCCACTCAGGTGAGCTATGCCGCCGAAGACGTGCTGCATCTGGCCGAGGTCTATGCCGCGCTCAAGGCGCAGTTGTCAGCCGAGAAATACGCCTGGGTGCTGGAGGATGGCGCCGAACTGGTCAGCAACCAGGGCCGTGAAAGTGACCCGGATGAGGCCTGGCGCGAGGCCAAGCTGGCCTGGAAGCTCAGTCGCCAGCAACTGGCCGTGCTCAAGGCCCTGTGTGCCTGGCGCGAGCGCGAGGCGCGGGCGCGCAACCAGCCGCGCAACCGGATTATCCGCGAGCATTCATTGTGGCCCCTGGCGCGCACCCAGCCGGATAACCTGGTCAGCCTGGCGCGGATCGAGGACATGCACCCCAAGACCGTGCGCCAGGATGGCGAATTTATCCTCAAGCTAATTCAGCAGGCTGCGGCGACGCCAGTCGCCGACTGGCCCGAGGCCTTGCCCGAACCGCTGCCGCTGGAAGCCTCGGCGCTGCTGAAGAAACTGCGCGCCATCGGCCAGCGTGAAGCGGAGCGGTTGAACATCGCCCCGGAGCTGATGCTGCGCAAGAAGACCCTGGAAGCGCTGCTCAAGAGCGGTTACCCCAAGGGCCCTTATCAATTGCCGGATGCCCTGCGCGGCTGGCGTCGTGAACTGATGGGCCAGGCCCTGCTGGACTGCCTGGCTGCTACCGGAGACACCCCGTGAAACGTATCTGCTCGATCTATAAAAGCCCGCGCAAGAATGAGATGTACCTGTATGTGCTGAAAGCCGATGGCCTCAAGCGTGTGCCGGAAGCCCTGCTGGCGGCCTTTGGTCCGCCCGCCCTGGCCTTCGAGATGATCCTC
The DNA here is from genome assembly GCA_041592855.1 of Pseudomonas sp. Lineage (GTDB taxonomy): Bacteria > Pseudomonadota > Gammaproteobacteria > Pseudomonadales > Pseudomonadaceae > Aquipseudomonas. The sequence continues at coordinate 721 of JBFHPI010000234.1, read as the reverse complement.
ACCCCTGAGCGTACGCTGGCCCGGGAGGACATCCACAAGGTGCTGGAGAACCTCGATGAACAGGGCTACCACCTGCAGATGCCGCCGCCAGAAGATGACTATATCGAGCATCTGCCGGAAGAGTTGCTGCGGCGCAACGATCCGGTCTGAGTCAGGTACCTGGGATGCGGATTCTGATCGCCGAGGCGGACCACCGGCATTACGCCGAACTGCTGCAGCAAAAGGCCCCTGAGCTGCTACTGATCAGCGCGGCCGATCCCGCTGAGCTGTGCAGCCATGCTGGCGAATGCGCTGTATGGCTGGGTCAGCCGGATCTGCTGGCCGAGTTGCTGCGAGGCGGTGCACGGCCGCAGTGGCTGCAATCCACCTGGGCTGGCATCACGCCGCTGCTGGCGCCTGACCTGCCGCGGGATTATCGGCTGACTCGGGCGGTGGGCATCTTTGGCCAGGTGATGGCCGAGTATGTGCTGTGCCATCTGCTGGCGCATCAGCGCGAGCTGTTCGCCCGCCTGGCCGCCCAGGTCGAGCAACGCTGGGACAATCGTCTACCGCAGAGCCTGAGTGGGCGCCGAGTGCTGATCGTCGGCGTCGGTGATATCGGGCTGGCGGTGGCGCAGTTTCTCACGCCCTTTGGCGTCGAGCTGCGTGGTATCGCCAGCCAGTCACGGGCGCTGCCGCCGTTTCTTGAGGTGGGCAGTCTGACCGATCTGCCGCGTTTGGC
>JBFHPI010000233.1:0-5544 GCA_041592855.1 Pseudomonas sp. | reverse complement strand
CAGGCGGGCGCAGCCAAGAGCGGGGGTAGCGACAGCAGTGCCATGGCCGACAAGTTCACCCGCAGCGTCGGTGACCTGTATGCCCGCGGTCTGGACCGTGGCGACGAATACGAGGCCGATGCCATGGGCGCGGTGATCGCCACTCGGGCCGGCTACGACCCCTATGGCCTGGCCGGCGTGCTGCAGACCCTGGCCAGCACCCGCCAGGACGATGCCACCCTGGTCAGTTTCCTCAAGACCCACCCCAATATCGGCGACCGTCTGCAGCGCCTGGAGCCGGTTTATCAGCATATCGAGCGGCACGCCCATGGCTCATCGCAAATGCTCGATATGCGCTATCTGCAGGCATTGCGGGCGCAGTAGCCGCAGGCCGGAGATGGGCCGCTCACTCGCCCCGAGTAAGCAGCCTATCTCCCATCAGCCAAAGATCACCGCGCAGCCCAGCCCCGGATGGTTTCGGAGCCATGGATAGGGTCTGCGCAATCGCCCTCTCATTCAGTGCGGATGGTCGCACTTGCAGCCCGGATCGAAGTCACAGACATGGTGCACAAACTGCGAGGCCGGGTGGGAGCCCGGTGGGCCGCTGACCTGAAAACAGCGACTGGCAATAAACAGCTCCACCAGTTCGGCATCCAGCAGGCCACTCTGGGCCTCGCTCTTGAGGATATCCAGGGCCCGCTCCAGGGGCATGGCCGGCTTGTAGGGGCGGTCGGAAGCGGTCAGGGCGTCGTAAATGTCGCACACGGTCATGATCCGTGAGGCACAGGGAATGGCATCGCCCACCAGCCCCTTGGGATAGCCGCTGCCATCGAGCTTCTCATGATGAGCCCCGGCGATATGGGGCACGCCCTGCAGGTCAGGGGTCCAGGGGATCAGGCTAAGAAACTCCTGGGTGTGCACCACATGACGCTCGATTTCGCGGCGCTCCTGCTCGGTCAGGCTGCCCTTGCGGATGGCCAGGGCGCCGAATTCATCGTCGCTGAGCAGGCTGATCAGGCAGTTGCCCGGGGCCTTGACCAGCTCGCCCTGGATTTCCTGAAGGTGCTGAAAGTTACCTTCACTGAGCACGGTCGGTTCATTGGCCGTGAGGATACGCTCCAGATAGCGATCCAGGCGCTCGCATTCCTTGGCCACTTCGGCCTCCAGCCGTAGGCGCTGCTCATCGCTTAGCCCACCCTGGTGACGGTAGGCATGCAACATCTTGCGCAGGAACTGATTGTGCAGGTTCTCCTTGGCCAGGGCGACCCGGTACTGCAGCAGTTCGATCTTGTGCTCGGGCAGTTTCTTGGCCTTGACCAATACATGCTCACGCACCCCCACCTTGCCAAAGTCATGCAGCAGGGCTGCATAACGCAGCTCGCGCAGGCCATCGGCGCTCAGCGCCTGCTCGCGTAAACGTGACACCGGCGCATGGGGCAGCTGGTTGGCCAGGGCCAAGCACAGTTCGGCCACACGGAATGAGTGGCCGCTGGTGGTGGGGTCACGTTGTTCAATGGCGAACACCGAGGCCTGCACAAAGCCATCGAACAGACGGCTGATATCGTCCAGCAGCTGGCGGTTTTCGATGGCGACCGCAGCCTGACTGGCCAGAGCTCGCAGGGATACGGCCACCTCTTCATCGAAGGGAATCAGCTCGGGGTTATGCGGATCGCCGCCCTTGCGCTGACGGTTGATAAATTCCAGCACCCCCACCACCTCGCCGCGATGGTTGAGCATGGGGATCGCCAGAATGGACAGGGTGCGATAACCCATCTGCAGGTCGAAGGAGCGGTTGAAGCGATACGGCGCATCCTCGGCGATGGCATACACATCTTCAATGTTCAGTTCGGTACTGGTCAGGGCCACGTAGCCGGCGATGGAGGCCTTGCTCAGCGGCATGCGCTGATCCTGAAAGCTGCTCTGGCTAAGGCTGGTGTTCTGCGTCAGCTTGAAAATCAGCTGAGCCGGACCATTGGCGCGGCGAGCAACGAGAAACAGCGAGGCGGCGTCACTGTTGGACAGGCGCCGCCCTTCGATCAGGATCTTCTCCAACAGCCGATCCAGATCATGCTCGGCCGAAAGGGCCAGGCCCACGTCCACCAGCTTGCTCAGGTCATCATGCTTGCCCTCCAGGGCCACCGCCAATAACTCGCTCTTGCGCTGCAACGCCTGCTGCTCGACGGCAAAACGTAGCAGAGCTGTCAGCTCAGCCGGTGCCGATGCGCTGGGCAACGGCAGCACCCCGGGCAAATCCAGGCATCCAACCAGAATAGCCCCGCATCGCTGCCAATCGCTCAGAGGTTGCTCATCCAGGAGTGCAACATCAAGCAGCAGCACCTGCACCTCAGCCGGTACGGGCTGCCCCCGTGTCAGGGTCCGCAGAGTGACCGGACACTGTTGCAGGCTGGCATACAGGGGGTGCTCAGCCAGCGCACTGCTGTGGCCCAGGACAAGGGGATTGTCGAGCATGCTGGCATTCCTCAGATGCGATGGCCTTATCGCCTGTGGCTCTGAGTATTGCACAAGGTGCACAGCCTGCCCGGCCATCCGGCGCCTGGCCTGCCGAGGCTACGCGCCGGTAACTGGGCCTCAGGCCAGAGATGGCTGCTGACTGTCGCGCTGCAAACCCTGCTGCATGCGCAGGCTGTCGGCGACAAAGCTGCGTGAAGCCATAAAGAGCGCCAGCATGGTCAGCAGCAGCGCCACAGGAATCAGCAGCATGGCGTTGTGCAGGCCCACAGCTTTGAAGGCTTCGCTCATCTCGCGGGCATCGGCGGCCTGCATGGCTGCCTGGGCATAGAAATCCGACAGCAGGCCCACCGCCACCGGTCCGAAACCGCCACCAAGCAGGTACAGGCCGGCGAAAAACAGGGCCATGGCGGTGGCCCGCAAACGCGGCTCGACCACATCCTGTATGGCGGTATAGACACAGGTGTAGAAGTTGTAGGAGAACAGCCAGCCAATGCTGAACACCCCGACAAACAGCGCCGTATCAATGCGTCCGGCAGCCAGGGCCCAACCCGTACACAACGCGGCGATCAGCATGCTCAAGGTGGCGAACAGCAGGCGCCCCTGGCTCCAGCGCTGGTGCACCTTGTCCGCCACCCAGCCGCCAAGGGTCAGGCCAACCAGACCGGTCAGGCCGACTATAACCCCGGTGGCCATGGCCGCCTGCTGCAGGGACAGGAGGAAATAGCGCTGCAGCATCGGCACCATAAAGGAGGTGCAGGCATAGGTGGCGAACTGGAAGGCCAGCCCGGCCATAATCAGCCACCAGAAGGTGCGAATCGCCAGCACCTTGCGAATCGGTTGCTGAACCGGAGCCAGATCGGCGCGCTGTTGCACCTGTTCGGCAGCACCGCGCTTGGGTTCCTTGATAAAGAAGATAAACACCGCCAGCAACAGCCCCGGTACTGCGGCAATAAAGAAAGGCGCACGCCAGCTGTCGAACGCCTCAACCATGGCCCCGATGGTGAAGAAGGCCAGCAACAACCCCAGCGGCAGGCCGAGCATAAAAATACCCATGGCCCGAGCGCGCTTGTGTGCCGGGAACAGATCACCGATCAGCGAGTTGGCCGCTGGGGCGTAACTGGCTTCACCGATGCCGACCCCCATACGTACCAGCAGAAAGCTCCAGAAGTTCCAGGCCAAACCGTTGAGAGCCGTCAGCGCACTCCACACTGTCAGGCCCCAGCCCATGATCTTGCGCCGTGCGCCGTTGTCAGCCATACGCCCCAGAGGCACGCCAGCGATGGCATAGACAATGGTGAAGGCTGTACCGATCAGGCCCAGCTGGAAATCGCTGAGGCTCCACTCCAGACGAATCGGCTCGATGATGATCGCCGGGATGGTGCGATCAAAGAAGTTGAACAGGTTGGCGAGGAACAGAAGAAACAAAACACGCCAGGCATTGGCCGCTTGCTGGGTTTGCTGCATGGGATCGCTCTCTCTTGTTGTTATCACGCGCGCCACTCGAGGCGGCCGGCCTGCGACTGATCAGTCAGCTGTCCAACAATCTAGAGCCTCCCCCCTGCCCTGTCTGTGACTATCAATCAGGCTGATGCCAGGCGATACCCAGGCCGACAGCCGTCCATAAGCGGGCTCTGTCACCGGGCGAGTACACCAATAGGCATCAGGAAAATGCGCAACAAGGCTACGAACTTCGCTTTTTCATGCTACAAACATGGCTATTGACCATTACGCGCTCCCGATTCCAGCCGCTGGATTGTCCTCAATGAAAACAAAAAAAGACGCCGCTGCTACACCTGCTACCGAAGCTACCCTGGCCAACCTGGCCGAGACCCTGTTACCGCCGAAGGCTCCGCTACAGGCGCCCTACGTTCAGAACGAAAGCGGCGAGCAATACATGTATTTCACCGAGCGCGATATCGAGCGCATTCTCGACAACCTCGATGGCCTGCGCAGCATGGTGTTCCCGCCAGCCAACCTGGACGATGAACATGAAAAGCGCGTGCAGCACTTCCCCTCGGTCTGCCTGATCGGCCTGGGTCGTTGCGGTTCGAATATCGCCCTGGATGTTGCCTCCCTGGTTTACAACGCCCGGCAGTTCTACCTGAGCGAGTTCAAAAACGAAGAGAAAGCCGTCGCCGAGCAGGACTTCCGCCCCACCCGCTGGATTCGTAGCAACCTGCTGCGCGCCCCGGTCAAGGGCACCAAGCCGGTGTTTCTGATCGAGCCGCTGGTGATGCTGGGCGACCTGGACAAGGACATCGAAGGGCGCATCCGCTTCTCGCGCAAGGGCGAAACCAGCGGTTTCCTCAGCGACTACAGCAAGATGAAGATCATGGACCTGTCCGAGGTGCATGCCGGCGGCGCCGGTAACGCGCCGATCCTCGGCCAGTACCTGGCCAAGATCATCCTCAACAAGGACACCCAGCGCTTTACCAACGAAGACTGGAAATTCATCCACAGCTACCTGATCGACTCCTGCGGCATCAAGGCCAACCAGTCGCGTCTGTACTTCTATATCTTCAGCGCCGGCGGCGGCACCGGCTCGGGCATGGCTTCGGAATTCGGCCTGGCCCAGCAGTTCGCCTACATGAGCAAGACCTTCGACACCAAGAATGCCGAACAGAGCCCGGAGAACCGCGACCACAGTTTCGTCTTCGAGCCGATCTTCACCAGCGGCATCTGCATCCTGCCGAACATTTCCGACCAGCGCAGCGAGATGTCCGAGGCCCTGCATATCAACGCCGGGCGCCTGCTGTGCAAGTACCTGGCCGAGGAATGGGACTTCTCCTACAACTTCGACAACGAGGAGAACAGCGAAGAAAGCGTGATGCGGCGTATCCGCCCATGGAACGCCATGATGCTGATCTCCAACGACATCATGCGTTACGCCGAAGAAACCGATGACGGCAATATCCAGAATATCGACGTCAACGCCATGGAGCGTCACGCCAACCAGTACATTTCGCAGCAGATCTTCAACATCCTCACCGCCCAGGCGGTAACCACCGACTACGACCAGAACTACTTCCGCCGCGCTGGCATCGACATCGGTGAAACCATCCGCCTGGACGCCAACGACCTGTTTATGAGCCT
>JBFHPI010000232.1:0-5550 GCA_041592855.1 Pseudomonas sp. | reverse complement strand
GTCGGGGTGATGTTCTATGTGTTGCTGGCCCTGCGCGCCCGTTTGCGCGAGTTGGGTTGGTTTGGCCCCCAGCGATCCGAACCCAATCTGGCCGAACTGCTGGATCTGGTGGCCCTGGGCAGCGTCGCCGACGTGGTGCCGCTGGATGCCAACAACCGCATCCTGGTCCATCAGGGACTGGCGCGGATTCGCGCCGGCCGCGCCCGCCCGGGCCTGCGCGCGATTCTCGAAGTGGCCGGGCGCGATCACCGGCGCATCACCTCCACGGATCTGGGCTTTATCCTCGGCCCACGCCTGAATGCGGCAGGGCGGCTGGACGATATGAGCCTGGGTATCGAATGCCTGCTTTGTGAGGACGAGGCCCTGGCTCGGGATATGGCGGTGCAGCTCGATCAGCTCAACCAGGACCGCAAGGCCATCGAGCAGGGCATGCAGCGCGAGGCCCTGGCCCAGCTCAAGGACCTGCCCCTGGAGGACATGCCCTTCGGCCTGTGCCTGTTCGAGGCCGACTGGCACCAGGGGGTGATCGGCATTCTCGCTTCGCGCATGAAGGAGCGCTACCACCGACCGACCATCGCCTTTGCCGATGCCGGCGAGGGCGTGCTGAAAGGCTCGGCCCGCTCGGTGCCGGGTTTTCATATCCGTGATGCCCTGGACGCCGTGGCGGCTCGTCATCCGGGGCTGATCAGCAAGTTCGGTGGGCATGCCATGGCCGCTGGCCTGTCGTTGCCGGCGGCCAACTTCGGCGCCTTTGCCGCCGCCTTCGATGCCGAGGTACGGCGTCAGCTGGTTGAGGATGATCTGACCGGGCGCCTGTTGTCCGATGGCAGCTTGTCGATCGAGGAATTCCATCTGCCCCTGGCCCGGGAGCTGCGCAATGCCGGGCCCTGGGGCCAGCATTTTCCCGAGCCGCTATTCCATGGCGTGTTTCAACTGGTGCAGCAGCGCATCGTCGGCGAGCGCCACCTCAAGCTGGTGCTGAAAAGCGAGTGTGGCAGCCTGCAGCTCGATGGCATCGCCTTCAATATCGACCGCGAGCAGTGGCCCAATCCCACGGTGCGCTGGGCCGAGTTGGCTTACAAGCTGGATGTCAATGAGTACCGTGGGCAGGAAAGCGTGCAGCTGCTGGTGGCGCATATGGCGCCACGCTAGCGTGCTGTCAGCTGCGGGGTGAAGTGACTGCCGAGCCATCGGCCAGGACACGCTCGTTGAGCTCGCTCCAGCGGGCGAGGAACTGTGGCGGCTGGCTGGCCCGCTGTGGCGCCTTGGCCAGGAATACGCCGAGGTCGTTGAAGGCATACACCGGCAGCAGGTCGCTGCGCTCACTGGCGGGGCGGATCTGCGCATCGAGGTTGTCGAGAATCAGCGGTTGCGCATCCGGGCTGGCGTAGTAGGCCAGCACCATATGAGCCTGGTTCTGTCTAAGGGCCTTGACGAAGGTCAGGCGCAGCTTGGCGCTGGGAATGCCCATGCGCACCAGGCTGAAATACTTGGCGATGGCGAAGTCTTCACAGTCACCCAGACCGCGGCTCAGGGTTTCTGTCGGCGTGGCCCAGTAGTCGTCCTGGCCCCAAGCCTGCTGATCGCTGACGAAACGTACCGAACGGTTGATAAAGCGATTGACCTGCTGGAGCAGGGCCTGCTCATCACTCTCGCCCGCGTTCTGCAGCAGCACGTCCCAACTGGCCAGGCGCGCCGCGCTCTGGGCATCGCTCAGGGCGCTGAAAGCGGGTGATGGATTATTGGCAATGGCTTGCGGGCTGAGCAGGCAGCCACCCAGCAGCATGCCGGCCAGGGTGTTCAGGCAGAATTTCCGGTAAGTCGAGGACCGCGACATGGTTACCCCTCGGGCTCAGGCGCTTATTGGCCTTTGGCCACTATCTTCTTGTGCTGCCATCCTATCGGCGTCAATTACAAAACGGCTATGGGCGTTTTGTGACGGCGACCAGTATTTGACATATTTCTTGCCGGATACCCGACGAACTGCGCGGCTCTTTGCGGGTTTTCTGGCGCCAGTAATCTCTTGTCTGAATTTTCAGGGTGGCTGTCGAACCCTGGCCCTTTGCCGGGCGCAATAAGTCGGTATCTTGACTCTGCAACCCGGCCCCATGGCTTTCAGCAAAGAGCGGGCCAATTTCTGTGCAGGTTTGCGCTCGCACAGGGAAACCCCTCTGCCTTTGCCGGGTCATAGAGGCGGTGATCAATCTGAGGGCAGTGACGATGAATACCCGTGGTTTGCTGGATCAGTTACTCAAGTCCGGTCAGGATCTGCTGGGCAAGCAGGGCGGCGGCGCTGCCGGCAAGTCAGGCGGTGTGGATCTGGGCAGTTTGCTCAGCGGTGCCGGTGGTGGGGCCTTGGCGGCAGGGGCCATGGGCTTGCTGCTGGGCAACAAGCGGGCGCGCAAACTGGGTGGCAAGGCCCTGGCCTATGGTGGCCTGGCGGCCCTCGGGGTGATTGCCTACAAGGCGTACGGCAACTGGCAGGCGCAACAGGCCGGTGCGCCCCGGCATGAACCACAGACCCTGGATCGCCTGCCGCCGGCAGAGGTCGAGCAGCACAGCCAGGCCGTGCTCAGGGCGCTGGTGGCGGCGGCCAAGGCCGATGGCCATATCGACGCACGCGAGCGTCAACTGATTGATGGCGAGTTGGCCAAGCTCAGCCCGGATGGTCAGCTGCAGCAGTGGCTGCAGGTCGAGTTGAATAAGCCTCTGGACCCGGCGGAGCTGGCGCGGGCGGCCAGCACCCCGGAAATGGCCGCCGAGATGTATGTGGCCAGCGTGCTGATGGTGGATGAGGAACACTTTATGGAGCGCGCCTATCTGGAAGAACTGGCGCGTCAGCTCAAGCTGGAACCCGCGCTCAAGGCCGAGCTGGAGGCGCAGGTCCGTCAGGCCCAGTCGGGCATGTGATCAGTTGGTATGGGAGCTGTGGAACCTGGCGCAGTTGCGGCCGGCATCCTTGGCCCGGTACAGGGCCTGGTCGGCCAGCTGCAGGGTGATGGCGATCTCCGCGTTGTCGCTTGGCCAGAGGGCGCCGCCAATGCTGCAGCCGATCTGCACGCTTTGCCCATCCAGTTCGATCGGGGTCTTGAGCGCCTGCAGGGTGCGTTCGGCCACCAGCTGCGCTTGAGCCTGGGCGATGTCGCTGGGCACATGCAAGACCATGAGGAACTCATCCCCGCCCAGGCGCGCCACCAGATCCCCTTCGCGCAGCCCGTTACGCAGTCGGTTGGCCACCTCCTGCAGCAATAAGTCACCCGCTGCGTGGCCCAGCTGGTCATTGATCGGTTTAAAACCATCCAGATCCAGATAGAGCAGCGCCAGGCAGCGGTTGTGTTGCTGGCACTGCTGCTGCGCCTGGGGCAGGTAATGCTCCAAGGCGATGCGGTTGGCCAGGCCGGTCAGGCCATCCTGGTGGGCCAGGGTCTGCATGGCGCCTAGGGCATGGTGCTGATGGGTCAGGCTTTCCACCAGATGGCGGATGGAGTGGCTCAGGGTTTCGATCTCGCGGGTGCTGCGAATCTCCGGGATCACCGCGATCTCGCCTGCGCTCAGGCGATCCGCCGCCTCGGCGATCTGACGCAATGGGCGGGTGAAATAGCCGGCCAGCAGCCAGCCCAGCAAGGCGAAGAGCAGGGCCAGCAGGCTACCCCACAGGAGAATGCCGAAGATGGTCTCGCGCACCGGCGCATAGGCTTCATCCAGGGACTGGCGGGCAATCACGATCCAGCCAAGGCCCTCGTAGGTTCTGTAGCCCTGGCTGGTGGCAATGCCGGTCAGGTACTGCTCGCCATCCGGCCATTGCTGAACGGCCCAGTGATTGTGTGACGGGTTGTCGGCCAGCAGGGCGGGCAGGGCCAGTTGCTGGCCGATCATGTCCTTGGGGGCGAGCAGCACCGTATGATCCTGACTGATGACAAAGAACTCGACATGGCGGCGCTGCTGGATGGGTTCCAGAATGGCCAGGCGCACCTCGTCGGCCCAGGCCCATGACAGGTGCGAGGCCAATACGCCGACCAGTTGGCCCTCCTGGCCCAGTACCGGCAGGCTGATATCGACAAATTTCATGGCTTCGCCCGTCGGGTTGGGCAGCAGCTTGGCCAGCAGCACGGCCTCATGCACATCGCCGATAAACAACCCCTGGCTGCCTTCGATAAAGACCGGGCGATGACTGATATTGACCCCTTCCAGAATGCCGTTGCTGGAAGCCATCACCTGGCCTTGTGCATCGGTGTAGCCAATCCAGGCAGTGCTGGGGAAATTGCTTTGCAGGCGATCCAGCAAGTTGCGTACTTCGCCAATATCTCGAGGCTCGCGCAGGGCGCGCAATTGACCCAGTACCTGCAGCATGCCGGCGCGGCTCTCCATGTCCCGGTCCAGGCGATCGACCATCATGTAGGACACTTCCGCCAGATCGCGGCCAACTTCCTCGCGGATACGCTGGCTGCTGTCCAGGCCGATCAGGGTGCCCAGCAGCCAGCTAAGCGTCGCCACCAACGTGGCGATGATCAGGGCGAAGCGGGTTCTCAGGCTGTGGGAAGCACGCATGACAGGCGATCCTTTACAAGCGGACGGCCCTTTTAGCATAGCTTTCCCTTGTATACCGCCGGTCTGTCGAGATTTTGCGCCTGTTACTGCGGGCTGCCAGCGGGCAAGGAGTCAGTTATACTCGCCGGCTTTTCCGAAAGTTTGACCTGCGAGTGCCGACTACCATGGAAATCAACCCGATCCTCAATGCCATCAAGGATCTGTCCGAGCGCACCTCCAGTATCAGGGGGTATCTTTGACTACGATCACAAGCATGATCGTCTGGTCGAAGTAAACCGCGAGCTGGAAGACGCCGGCGTCTGGAACAAGCCCGAGTACGCCCAGAGCCTGGGCCGTGAGCGCGCCATGCTGGCGCAGATCGTCGAAACCATCGATGACCTCACCGGTAGCCTGGCCGATTCGCGCGACCTGCTGGAAATGGCCGCCGAGGAAAACGACGAAGGCGCGGTGAATGACATCGTCGCCGAAGTCGAGCGCCTGCGCGAAATTCTCGAGAAGCTGGAGTTCCGCCGCATGTTCAGCGGCGAGATGGACCCGAACAACTGCTACCTGGATATTCAGGCCGGCTCCGGCGGTACGGAAGCGCAGGACTGGGCCAATATCCTGCTGCGCATGTACCTGCGCTGGGCCGACAAGCGCGGCTTCGATGCCACCATCATCGAACTGTCCGAAGGTGAAGTTGCCGGCATCAAGGGCGCCACCGTGCATATCAAGGGCGAGTATGCCTTCGGCTGGCTGCGCACCGAGATTGGCGTGCACCGCCTGGTGCGCAAGAGCCCATTCGACTCCGGCGCCCGTCGCCACACCTCGTTCTCGGCGGTGTTCGTGTCCCCCGAGATCGACGATAAGGTCGAGATCGAGATCAACCCGTCCGATCTGCGCATCGACACCTACCGCTCCTCGGGCGCCGGTGGTCAGCACGTCAACACCACCGACTCGGCGGTGCGCATTACCCACGTGCCGACCAACACCGTGGTGGCCTGCCAGAACGAGCGTTCCCAG
>JBFHPI010000231.1:0-5558 GCA_041592855.1 Pseudomonas sp. | reverse complement strand
GGCCTGCTACCAGCTGGCCATCCAGCAACTGGCCCGGCAACAGTACGAACCGGCCCTGCAGGTCCTGCTGCAGCTGTTTATCCGCAACCGCAGCTACGCCGAGGGCGCGGCGCACAAGACCCTGCTGCAGGTCTTCGATCTGCTGGGTAACGACCACCCCCTGGTCACCGCCTACCGACGCAAGCTGTATCAGGCAATTTATTGACGGCGCAAACGGCAAGGGTGGAAACGTTTTCCACCAACTCCCGGCATCGGTGGACAAGCCTCGCCTTGCCCACCGATGCCGCAATTGCTCAGCCCAGCCAGTGATAGACGGCCGCGTCTGCCCCGGCCTGCACGCGAATCTGCCCACAGTGGCGCATGCGCACCAGCAGACGCTTACCCGCCTGCTCACTGCCAGCCAGAGCTGCCAGCTGTTTGAGCAGGTGCAGCCCGTCCATCTGCCCAGCCTCACGCAGCAGTTGCAAAGCCGTCTGCCACAGTTGCTGATCGCCCTCAGCAGCGGCGCTGGCTGCAGGCGGCGTCACTGCAACATCTGTAGACAAATGCGCCCCCAGCTGTGCCCAGTCCTCGGCATCCAGCTCAAGAGTCAAGTCCACCGGCCAGGCGCCTATATGCCCGCGAATTCTGATCATTGCATCCTCTCCACATTGCCGCGCCCATGCTCCCATGGCAGGCGCAGCGGGCAAAGCCCGACTGGCCAGAACGCGCAGAAAGTTGTTATAACGTAACAAATGCAACCCCTTTGATGGAGATCGTCATGCGCCGCCTGTTCCTTGCCCTGCCTTTTGCCCTATTGCCCCTGAGCCTCGCCCAGGCGCACCAGCACGGCCACAAACACGACCATAAGCATGAGCACAAACATGAGCATGCCGAACATGGCAGCCTCGCCGCCCATGAACACGGTGCGGCCGAACTCAATGTGGTGCTCGACGGCCAGACCCTGGAGATCGAACTGCAAAGCCCGGCCATGAACCTGGTCGGCTTCGAGCATGCCGCCAAGAGCGAAACCGACAAGGCCAAGGTGGCCGAGGCACGCAGCCAGCTTGAAGCACCCCAGGCCCTGTTTGGCCTGAACAGCGGTGACTGCAGCCTGAGCACGCATTCACTGGAAAGCCCCCTGTTTGCCACCGCGAAGGCGCATCCAGAACATGACCACACACACGACAAGCCCGCGCATGCAGGGCACCAGGCTGACGAACATAAGCATGATGAGCACAGCGATATCCATGCCCACTACCAGTTCAGCTGCCAGCAGCCGCAAGACTTGCAACAACTTGATCTGAGCGAACTGTTCAAAGCCTTCCCCGGCACCGAGAAAATTCAGGTACAACTGATCGGCCCCAAGGGTCAGCAGGGCCTGGAGCTCAGCCCAGGCAAAAGCACCCTCAGTTTCTAACCTCTTTTGAGTAGTAGATCGGCCGGGGCAACCCGGCCGCTTAGTTTATGCAGCCATCTCTGATTGAACTGTCCAACCTTGGTTTTGCCTGGCCCGGCCAGCAGGAGCTGCTGGACATTCCCGCTTTCAACCTGCAGCGCGGTGAGAGCCTGTTCCTCAAGGGCCCCAGCGGCAGCGGCAAGACCACCCTGCTGGGCCTGCTGGGCGGCGTGCAGAAGCCCCAGCGTGGCAGCATCCAGGTGCTCGGCCAGGACCTGAGCCAGCTGTCTGCCAGTGCCCGCGATCGTTTCCGCGTCGATCACACCGGCTATATCTTCCAGCAGTTCAACCTGCTGCCCTTTCTCACCGTGCGCGAGAACGTCGAGCTACCCTGCCACTTTTCCAGACTGCGCCGCCAGCGCGCCAGCCAGCGCCATGGCAGCGTCGCCCAGGCGGCTGCCACCCTGCTCGCCCACCTCGGGCTGGATCAGCCAAGCCTGCTGCAGCGCCGTGCCGACGAACTGTCCATCGGCCAGCAGCAGCGGGTGGCAGCAGCCCGCGCCCTGATCGGCCAACCGGAACTGGTGATCGCCGACGAGCCGACCTCGGCCCTGGACTACGATGCCCGCGAAGCCTTTCTCCAGTTGCTGTTCGCCGAATGCCGCGAAGCCGGCTCCAGCCTGCTGTTTGTCAGCCATGACCAGAGCCTGGCGCCACTCTTCGACCGCAGCCTGTCGCTGGTCGAGCTCAACCGCGCCACCCAACTGGCGGAGATCTGACCATGTACTTATTGCGCCTGGCCCTGGCCAGCCTGGGCAACCGCCGCTTTACCGCCCTGCTCACCGTATTCGCCATCGCCCTGTCGGTGTGCCTGTTGCTCGCCGTAGAGCGGGTGCGCACCGAGGCCCGGGCCAGTTTCGCCAACACCATCAGCGGCACCGACCTGATCGTCGGCGCCCGCTCCGGCAGCGTCAACCTGCTGCTGTACTCGGTATTTCGCATCGGCAACGCCACCAACAATATCCGCTGGGAGAGCTTCGAGCGCTTCGCCGAGCATCGTCAGGTCAAGTGGGCCATCCCCATCTCCCTGGGTGACTCCCATCGCGGCTACCGGGTGATGGGCACCAGCCCCAGCTATTTCGAGCACTACCGTTACGCCCGCAGCCAGCAGCTGCAACTGCGCGAGGGCCGCGCCTTCAGCGATGACCCCTTCGAGGTGGTGCTGGGCGCCGAAGTGGCTCAGGCCCTGGGCTATGGCCTGGGCGAGGAAATCGTCCTGGCCCACGGCGTGGCCCGTATCAGCCTGCTCAAGCATGACGACAAGCCCTTTACCGTGGTCGGCATCCTCGACCGTACCGGCACTCCGGTGGACCGCACCCTGCATATTTCCCTGGCCGGCATGGAAGCCCTGCATATCGACTGGCAAAACGGCATGCCGGCCCGAGGAGCGGCGCAGATCAGTGCTGACCAGGCCCGGGCCATGGACCTGCAGCCCAAGCAGATCACCGCGTTTCTACTGGGTCTTAACAGCAAGATTGCCACCTTTAGCCTGCAACGGGAGATCAACGAATTCCGCGGCGAGCCGCTCTTGGCGATTCTGCCCGGGGTGGCCCTGCAGGAACTCTGGAGCCTGATGGGCACGGCGGAGAAGGCGCTGTTCGTGGTCTCGCTATTCGTCGTGCTGACCGGTCTGATCGGCATGCTCACGGCCATTCTCACCAGCCTCAACGAACGGCGCCGGGAGATGGCCATCCTGCGTTCGGTGGGGGCGCGTCCCTGGCATATCGCCGGCCTGCTGATCGTTGAAGCCCTGGCCCTGGCCCTGGCCGGCGTGCTGCTCGGGTTGCTGCTGCTGTACCTGGGCATCGCCGGCGCCCAGGGCTATGTACAGGCCAACTATGGCCTGTATTTGCCGCTCAGTGCCCCCAGCCGCTATGAGTGGACGCTGCTCGGCGCTATCCTGTCGGCGGCCCTGCTGATGGGCTGTGTACCGGCCTGGCGAGCCTATCGCCAATCCCTGGCCGATGGCCTGTCGATTCGACTCTGACGCTGTTGAGGTAGTCCCATGCTGCGCCCTGTGCTCGCCCTTCTGCTGCTGGTCCTGACCAGCCCCCTGCTGGCCGCCGAGGTGCGCGAGCTGACCTGGCTGGAAATGGTGCCCGCCGACGCACCTCCTCAAGTTACCGAGCCGCCCCCCATCCACGACCTGTCGCAAATGGCCGATGCCCTGGCCGAGTCCGGCCCGGCAGCCATGCAGCAGTCGCCGGCAGCGCCAGTGGTGGAGGAACTGGACGGTCAGCAGGTCAAGCTGCCCGGCTATATCGTGCCGCTGGATGTGACCGATGAAGGCCGGGTGATCGAGTTCCTGCTGGTGCCCTACTTCGGCGCCTGCATCCACGTGCCGCCCCCCCCGTCCAACCAGATCGTGCATGTCACCACCGAACTGGGTGTGCTGCTCGACGCCCTCTACCAGCCGTTCTGGATCGAAGGCCCGATAAAGGTCGAACACGTCAGCAGCGAACTGGCGGAGGTGGGTTACCAGATGCAGGCGGACAAGATCTACGCCTACGAGCTGCCGGAGAGCTGAAACAGCTCACGCGCGTATGGCGCACCCTGCAAACGAGCGCATTGACCTAGTCGCGCCGGGCCAGGCGATTTTCCTGCAGCTGACTCAGCTCGCTTTCCGCCCAGGCCCGCCAGGCGGTTACCTGGCCGCGCTCGGCGCCCGCCTGCTCGGCACGGGCCAGCGCTTCCAGCCCGGCTTGCCAGCGCTGCTGCTCCAGTTCCAGCTGGGCCAGGCTTAGCCAATGTCGGGCACTGCCACTGCGCGGCGCCAGCTGACGAAACACGCTGGCCGCCTGCTGACGCTCGCGGGCCTGCCACCAGAGCTGGGCCAGGCGTTCCTCACGGGCCTGGGTGCGGGCCAGCAGGCCCTGATCAAGCAGACCGGCCAGCAACTTGGCACCCTGCCAGGGTTGACCGGCGCCACTGGCCAGCAGCACCAGGTTGTCCAGTTCGGCCTCGGTAAAAGCCAAGCCTTTACCGTGGGCCGCGCGCAGGGTGGCCAGGGCCTTGTCATGCTGGCCCGCCAGCTGCTGCAAGGCCGCCAGCTGGCGCCACGCGCGCGCTTGGTCGGGCTGGCGGGCCAGCAGAC
Organism: Pseudomonas sp.; assembly: GCA_041592855.1. Taxonomy (GTDB): domain Bacteria; phylum Pseudomonadota; class Gammaproteobacteria; order Pseudomonadales; family Pseudomonadaceae; genus Aquipseudomonas. Next base: position 1,026 of record JBFHPI010000231.1, on the reverse strand, counting down.
GACGCTGCCAGCGCTCAGCAACGGCGTAGCGTTTGAGGTCGGCATTCATCGCCACCAGAAACTGCAGCCAGCTATCGGCAGCAGCAGGGTTGGCCTGCACGTAGCGCTCGGCCAGGGGCAGGGCCTTGGCTGGCTGACCCAGCCCCTGGTAGGCCTGCACCAACATCTGCAGCACCTCTTCACTGGCACTGGCCTGCTGCCCGGCCAGGAGCGTCACCACGGCGGCATGGCGCCCCTCAGCCAGATTCAGGCGCGCCAGATTAAGCCGCTCCTGCGCCGCCATGGACGCGTCCAGCTGAGCGCTGCCCAGGGCTTTATCCAGCAGCTCGATCGCCTGCCGATTATCCCCTTCGGCCCACGCCAGATAGGCCTGACTGCGCCAGACCAGCGCCTGCTCCAGGCTGCCCTGGCGAGGATTGAGGGCTGCCAGGGCGCGCCGAGCCGCGGCATAGTCAGCCTGCTGCTGGGCGCTTTGCGCCGCATTCAGGGCGCGAAACACGCCCGGCTCAATCGTCTGTTCGGCCGCCTGCACGCCAGAGGCGCCACAGAGCAGCACCAGCAGCATCGCTCGGATCATCTCAACCTCCCTTCTGCAGACGGAAGTGCAGGGTCTTCACCGCTTCCCGGGCCACCGCCAGGCCATTCTCGGTGCGCGGCGCAAAGCGCCAGCGCTGGGCGGCACGGCGTGCTTCACGCTCGAATACATTGCTCGGACTGGCCTCTATCACCCGCAGGTTTTCCACGCTGCCAGCGCGGTTGATGGTGAAGGCCAGCTTGACGTGCCCTTCAATCCCCCGTTGCAGGGCATAGCGGGGGTACTCGGGGCGCACATCGTTAAGCGGCATCACCTCGCTTTCCGGCCCGCCGGGCTGGTCACCGCCGTCCTCGGCTGGCGGCGCACTGGGAGCCGCCGCAGCAGCGGCCAGACCGTTCAGGCTGGGGGCCGGCGCGGCGCCCAGACTGATCGAGCTACTCAGACTGGGCAGCGGCAGGTCCAGGGCCGGCAGGCTGGCACTGGGGCTGGCC
>JBFHPI010000230.1:0-5558 GCA_041592855.1 Pseudomonas sp. | reverse complement strand
CAGGTGCTGCTCAAACTGCGAGCCGGACGCTACGCCTACGCAATCAGTAACGAGCTGTCCCTGCACTGGTTCAACCGCCAGCTACCGGCCAGCCAGCGCCTGCATGCCCTAGGCGAGCTCAGCCACGACCCCATTGCCTGTATCGTTCGCGATGCCCCGGATGTGCCCACCATGGCCCTGCTGCGCGCCATGGTGCAGATGAAACAGGACGGTGAATTCGATGCCATCCTGCAGACCTATCGCTGAACCGCCGCAGCCCCGCAAGGTCGCACGCCCTCGGCTAAGCTCCAATGCGTCAGCCCTAGCCGATGGGATTGCAATGCGCCTGTACCTGCCCTTCGCCCTATCCATCGCATGCAGCGCTTATGCAGCAGCAGAACCAGTGCATATCTGCCTGGGCGACAGCTATGAATGGCCGCCCTACAGCTTCTGGGAACGGGTCGAGGGCAAGCCGGATCAAGGCAGGCTGACCGGCTACTCCGCCACCCTGGTACTCAAGGCCCTGGAAAACCTCGGCCTGGATTACCGTATTCACTATATGCCCTGGGCTCGCGCGCAGCAGGAGCTGGCCGATTTCGCCAGCAAGGGCCGCTGCGAGATGACCTGGGATGCCAGCTTCAACAGCACCCGCGCAGGTTTTCTCTACTACAGCGTGCCGCTCTACAAGACGCGCCTGGGGCTGTTCTACTCGACCAAGCGCTATCCCGAACCCCCGCAACTGCAGCTGCCGGATGACCTGCGCCAGCTCAAGGTCTGCGGGGTGATCGGCTTCAATTACCAGCCCTATGGCATCGACTGGCCACTGGAGCGCCTGCCGACCATCCAGCAAAACCTTGACATGCTCGACCGCCAGCGCTGTGACTTCTTTCCCGCCGAAATAGAGCCGACCCTCGGCGGCATCGCCATCGGCAGCTTCAGCGATCCAGGACAATTACGGCCCCTGGAACTCCCTCAGCAGAAGACCTTCTATCTAATGGTCAGCAAAGGTTCGCCACGGGCCCATGAGCTGATCAACCGGCTGAACCAGATCATCATCGAGCAGCAAGAAAATGGTGAGGCCGAGCGCCTGCTGCAGCGCTTTCTACCGGACAAGAAATGAGTCTGAGCGACGCGCGCTAACTGCTAAGACATACCGACTCGCAGCCTTCCGTCAGCCCTGCCCGGCCATTCCAGTCCTGCAACGGCGGCCGACCGCCCGGCCAAAGCCAGCCACTCCGTGCCCCCACCAGGGTACTGACCGCATGGGCCCGGCCCAGGGCGCTATGCCGGGCCAGCAGCAGGGCGCTGTCGCGCAGCCAGGCCAGGCTGCGGCTATGGGACTGGAACAGCGGCGTCAGCAGACGACTGGCCTGACGGTAGTAGCGCAGATGGTCGCGACGCTCCTGTCCATATGCGGCAAACAGCTGCGCCCAGTCGGGCTCCGCCGCCCCTGCCCGCGCGTCCACAAGACCGCCAAGCACAGCGGCATCCAGCAGAGCCATATTCGCCCCCTGCCCCAGCTGTGGGCTCATGGCATGGGCACAGTCACCAATGGCCAGCACCCGTCCATCATGCCAGCGCTGCATGCGCACATCGGCATAGGCGGCCAGGGTCAATTGCTCGGGGCTTTCCAGACGTTGCAAAAATGGCTCGACCGCTGCCCCAGCCAGGGCCAGCACCTGCCGCTTCCAGGCGGGCAGGCCGGCCTTGCACCAGGCGCCATACTCGGCCAGCGGCAGGCTCCAGAACAGGCTGCACAAGGGCTGCCCTGGTTCGGCATGGGTGGCGCCAGTGGGCATGATGCCGAACATCTCGTGACAACCCCGGTACCACTGGCGCAGCTCCTGGGCATCATAGCCAGGTGGAGTGGCGACGATGCTCCACAACGCCCCCCAGGGATAGCGCTGCGCCGACTGACGCACCTGCATCTGCTGGCGCAGCGTCGAGCGCACACCATCGGCCAGGATCAGGCAGGCGAAATGGTCCAGGGATTGTTCTGTGTCCTGATCCTGCTGTTGAAACAGCTGCACATGGCTGCGGTGCTGAGTAAAACGGCTGACCTGAATCCCCGTCAGGATCTGCACACCGGCCTGTCGGGCGGCGCGCAACAGCGCAGTCTGCAGCACACCGCGATGGATACCCATGCCGTAACTACCCGGCTGCCAGTGCGCGTAGCGGGTGTCGAGAATCACCCGCCCGCTTGGCGAGGTGCCGTACAGGCGGCTGATCGGCGCGCCCAATGCCGAGCACTCGTCCAGCAGCCCCAGCCCCTGCAATACGGCAAAGCCCACCGGCTGCAACAGAATACCGGCACCCACCGGCTGCACCTGCGCCACCCGCTCCAGCACCTGCACGCTAAAGCCCTGACGCGCCAGCATAATGGCACTGGCCAGCCCGGCCGTGCCGGCCCCCACAACAGCAATCGGCAATGACTTCACAGTCGCTCTCCATCCCTGCGGCGTGACGATTCTAGCGCCTTGCAATCTACTCGCGATCAAGAAACTAAGGCTATGCTGCTGATCGGTGACGGGTACCAGAGAAAAACAGCGCAGGCCCTCTCCGCACCCCATGCCCGACGCCTGCCTTACTGCTGCGAACTGTCATGCGCAAAGCCTTGCTGCTACTGCTACTCAGCTGCCTGCCCGGGCTGGCCCAAGCCCAGCGTGAGGTCATCGCCTGGACCTATCACCAGCTCCCTCCCTTTATCCTCGACCTCAAACTGCGCGAGGGCTTGTCCTTCGACCTGCTTGAGCTGCTCAATCAGCACCCGGACAATCGCGGACGCTTTCACTTCCGCCTGCAGTACCTGCCACGTAAGCGCCTGGATCGGCACCTGTCTCGCGGCGAAAGCGGCCTGGTGCTCTGGGCCAATCCGATCTTCTTTGCCACAAACCTGCAAACGCCACCGGGCTGGACCCACAGTTTGCTGGAAGACGAACAGAGCTTCGTGTCTCGCCGCGAGCGGCCCTTCAACTACCGAGGGCCCACATCGCTGTACGGGCTAACCCTCGGAACTGTGCTGGGTCACCGTTACACGGGGCTGGAAGATGCCTTCGCCCAAGGCCTGATCCTGCGCGAGGACGTGCTGGTGGAGGAGCAGAATCTGCATAAGCTGCTGAACAGACGCCTTGACCTAATCCTGATGCCGCGGACCACCGCTCGCTATTTCAGCCGCCACTTGGAGCTTGCCGAACAGCTGCACTTTTCCTCCACGCCGCTGAGTCGCTACGGCCGACAGATCATGCTGACCGCCAATCTAGATCGCGACCTGCAAGCGTTCTTGCAGCAAACGGTGCGCAGCCTGCCACGCAACCCGGCTTGGCAGACCCTGCTCAGCGGTTACGGTCTCGACTGACTCAAGGCTCCAGCGCCAGGATATCGAAGCCCCCACGGTTCTGACTGATGATGCGAAACTGCTGCTGACTGCCATCCTCAACCTTGACCGCCAGCTCACGACGCAAACGCCCCTTGCCGCACAGGGTGTCGTCCAGCGGATCAATGCCAATGCCCAACACCCGAGTCCCCACCGGCACCTGAAAACTGGCCTGCTCACCAACGCCAATGCGCGCCGCCAGTTGGCGATCCACCAGCACCGCCACATAGCAGCCGCTGCCCATCCCACCGAAGTCGCGCGTGACCTGTATCTGCCCCCCCCACTCCTGCGCCTGCTGATAGCCCAACAGACGATCCGCAGGGATGGGGCGAATATACTCTGCGTCCGGTTTCCAGGAAGAACAGCCCACCAGCAACAGGGGTAATGCTGCAAGAATCAAACGCATAAAGCCCTCCTTGGGCACATGGGATCAGCCAGCTGCTGCTGACTGTAAAGCCCGCCGCCTGTAAATATTGCGCGCCACGCCTCAGGCATTGATTCGCCGCAGCAAGCGTACCTGCAACTGCTCCAACTGCGCCGCTTCGGCCCTGGTGCTGGCATGCAGCTCCAGCTTCTCGCCGGCATAACGCGGCACGATATGCATATGCAGATGAAACACCGTCTGCCCGGCCGGCGCGCCGTTGAACTGCGCCACCTGCACCCCGGCCGGTTCCAGCTCCTCCACCAGCACGCGGGTCAGGCGCTGCACCACGGTCATGACCTTGGCCAGGCTGTCGCTATCCACATCAAGGATATTGCGTGCCTCGACCCGCTTGGGAATCACCAGGGTATGACCATAGGACTGCGGAAACACATCGAGAAAGGCCAGCACATCGTCGTCTTCGTACAGCTTGTAACAAGGCGCCTGGCCACGAATGATCTGGGCAAAAATATTCTGCGGGTCGTACTCGCCATACAGGCTCATCAGGACTCTCCTTGAATCAATGGAAAGCACGCACCATAGCGCCTTGGCGCACAATAGTTAACTGCCTGGCAGATGCACAAGCGGGCCAGGGCAGGTATCGTCTGCCCACCGCCGCCTCTATGGAATGTCCTATGCTCGTTTCCCTCCTGCGCATCGCGCTCTTCAGCCAGGCGCTCCTGCTCAGTCTTGCCAGCCAGGCCAAGGTCGAGGTAGAGGCCGTGCAACACCAAAGCCTGGGACGCATCCTTGCCGCCAAGGTCAGCGAAGATATTGCCCCCGGCGACTATGAAGCCCTGCTCCAGGGCATTCGTGCCAACCCTGGGCGATACCCGCGCAAGATCGTCCTGCTCGACAGCATCGGTGGTAGCGCCCCGGAGGCCATACGCATGGGCCGCCTGCTACGGGAAACCGGCTTTGACGCCGTAGTACCCTCAAGCGGTCTGTGCCAGGGCAGTTGCATCTACCTGCTGGCCGCCGGGCGCAGAAAAACCGTTAACGGCCCTGTCGGTCTGCATCGCCCCCATCACCCCAGTGGCGAATCGGCCCTGGCCCGCAGCCTGCATCGCCACGAGCGCTACGATCCCGCCGCCTATTTCCGCGAAATGCAGGTTTCCAGCCGATTGGCCGAGGAGATGCAGCGCATCGACCCAAGGCATATGAAGGTGCTTACAGCCCAGGAACTGGCCGGTTTTGGACTCAAATAAGCCAGCCTGCAGGGGCTGAGAGTCAGTAATTCGTCAAAAGATGCACAGAGCATTCGCGCTTGGCGCGAAAAGCGGGTATGGTGATCCCACTGTGCTGCATGTGTCACCGCGAATCGCTACTTGATGCCTAGATTTCGATCCAAACATCGTCCGACTCCTAGTACTCGTTGCACTCAGTCCCGGCCTGGGCTTTTCCAGGGCTGTTATTACTTTTGTTAGGAGACATCACATGTCCAATCGTCAAACTGGCACCGTTAAGTGGTTCAACGATGAAAAAGGCTACGGCTTCATCACCCCGCAATCCGGTGACGACCTCTTCGTACACTTCAAAGCTATCCAGAGCGATGGCTTCAAGAGCCTGAAAGAAGGCCAGCAGGTTTCCTTCGTGGCCACCCGTGGTCAGAAAGGCATGCAGGCTGAGGAAGTTCAGGTTATCTAACCTGCACTACCCTGCTTGAGAAAAAGCCCCGCCTAGTGTGGGGCTTTTTTATGCCGATTGAAAGCCAAGGCCCTGCCCGCAAACGATTAGCAATAACTATTAATAGCATTCAATCAAGACATTTCATTAAAAATACCT
>JBFHPI010000229.1:0-5567 GCA_041592855.1 Pseudomonas sp. | reverse complement strand
TCGTCGATGCCGTGGTGCCCTGGTGGAGCATGGATATGTACTACGACCGCCTGCTCCAGCAGGGCATCGCCACCGGCCGCCATACCGAACTGCTGGGCGGCCATGAGTGGTTCGACAGCTCGCCGAGCAAGGTGCTGGCCTGGTTTAACGCCCATCCCTGAAACCCTGTGCAGGCCGTGCAAGCGGCCTGCGCATTACTGTGCTGGAGAGCGTCATGAAACGCCGTACTTTTATCGGCTGTTGCCTGCTGATCAGCCTGCTCTGCTCAGGCCTGGTCAGTGCCACGGAAACAACCCGCGACCCTTTACAGCAATTGCGTCTGAGCCTGGGCGGCTCCCTGGCAGGTTTCTACCTGCTCTATGGCGTCGACCTCGATCCGGCCCATGTGCTTGCAGTCAATCGCCACCTGACTGCAGGCGAGCTGCAGCTGCAACAGCTGGATAGCGCCGAGCGGCAGATCCTGCAGCAGCCCTGGCAGGCCTATCGGCGCCTGCTCGAAGAGCTGTCACTGGGCCTGCAGCAGGGGCAGCATCTACAAGGGCACAGCATCGCCGAGCTGCTCAACCTCAATCGCCAGCTGCTGCAACTATGCAGCCAACTGCAGTCCATCCCCCTGCAGCCGACCCATCCCAGCCAGTTGGCCCTGCAGCTGCAACAGCTGGCCACTGCCTATATTGCCCATAGCGTCGGGGCAAACGTGCTCGGCGGAGATGCGCCGGAAATTGACCAGCAGAGCCACGCCTTTGCCCATAACCTGGCACAACTGACGCAGCACAGCGCACAGGGGAGCGAGCAGCAGCTGTTGCAGGCCATCCAGCGCAAGTGGCGGTTTATCGAACCGGCGCTGCTGCACTACCAAACCAATACAGTGCCTTCCCTGGTGCAGCGCTATAGCCATGACATGATTGCGCAACTTGGCCAGCTCAAGGAAAACCCACCCCATTAAAGGGGCCGCCTGTTACGCCAGTCGGCAGCTCGCCATGCCGGTCTGCAACAGCGCTAGGTCCTGAGCCTCGCTAAAGATCAGCTCAAGCCGCGAGTCCTTGCGCCATTCGCTGTTCTGCCAATGCAGTGGCTGGCCGGCCAGGGCATTGGCCGACTGCCAGCCCTTCTCCGTGTGCAGCACCAGCTTGGCCCGGCGCCAGGGTAGAGCGGCCAGCCACTGCTGCACCCGCGCCGCATCGAAGCGTTGGCTGGGGTGCCAACGCCAACCGATGCTCCAGCCCTCGGCCTGGGCCTGCACCTGGCAGATCGGTTCCCCTATCCGGCGCCACAGGCTCGGCAGTGCTGCCGCCTCCGGCAGGTCGTTGCAATCAACGCCCTCCTCGGCCCGCGCCGCCAAGCCGGGCAGCGCCTGCAACGGCAGCTGGCCCTGGCAGGTCCAGCGCAGCGGTACGCTCGGCAGCCGGCTCTGGATACGCGCCTTGTCCGCCTCGCTGAGGCCTTCGGCTTTGTTCAGCAGCAACAGGCCAGCCTCGTCCAGGCAGGCCTGCTGGCTGTCCGGCAGAGCCAGACCGGCGGCCAGGGTCTGGGCGTCCAGCACCAGCAGGGCCGGCTGCACAGCCAACACCTCGGCCCAGGGTGGCTGGCGCAGTTGCGCAAGCAGTTGCGCCGGGTGACCCAGGCCGGACGGTTCAATAAACAGGCGATCTGGCCTGGCCTTACGCAGCAACCGGCCAAGGCCGACCTGAAAAGGCACACCGTTGACACAACACAGGCAACCGCCGGCCACCTCGCCCAGGGCAATACCCTGGTCGTCCGTGGTCAGCAGGGCCGCGTCCAGGCCGATCTGACCAAACTCGTTGATCAGCACCGCCCAGCGCTCATGGGCGGGCCGCTGGGTCAGCAGCTGGCGGATCAGACTGGTCTTGCCGGCGCCCAGGGGCCCGGCGATCAGGTGGGTCGGGATATTCTTCAGCATGGGCCTATGGTGCGGCTTTGCCTCGCCGCCGAGAAGCCCGGCGCGGGCGCAGACTGAATAAAAACAGCGTGCTAGAGTCGCCGCTTCTACCCCTCCACCTGCGTTGTGTATTGAGGAAGCCGCCGATGCGTGCCGTTCTGTTCCTGGGCTTATCCCTGTTATCCACCCTGGCCTGGGGCGAAGCCTGTGTGGTGCATAGCCAGGGCCAGCGCTTGGAGATCAAGGTCTGCCAGCAGAATCGCAGTATCCCGCCGCACCTGTTTCGCAATGGCTTTTGCCAACCACAATTGCAGGGGCAGAAGGTCGAGGTGGAGTTCCTCGAACAATGCCCCATCGGCGCCTTCGGCGTGTGCCGCAATGCCACTGTGAGCGGCCTATATCGGCAGGATATCCACTACTACGGCGTGGCCAGTGACGCCACCTACCTGAAACCCTACTGCGAGCAGCAGAGCAAAGGCGTGTGGATGAGCTACTAGGCGCGCAAGTCAGCCAATCCCATAGGGTGCCCGTACGCACCGGGGCTTCTCAAGCCAGCCAGTCCAGGGTCAACAACAGCCGCCGCTCACCCGCGGGCGGTTGCGGCGAGCGATGAATCAGCCCGCCGCCCTCGTTACCCACCCATTTCTCGCCCTTGGCCAGCAGCACATGGCCGGCTTCGGCACGCTGGATCTGGGTTGGATCGTTGGGCTCAGCTGCGGGGTCACCCAAACGACGGCGGGCCATCACCCCTTCTGCCAGCCACTCGCTGCCCACTCCGGCATAGCTGGTGATCAGCCGTACCGGCACGTGGTCAACGTGAAAGCGCGGGCACATGGCCTTGTCCAGGATGCGCAGGCGCAGGCCGATGCGTTTGGCTTCGAACAGGCAAGCAAAGGCGCTGACCAGCCAGCTGACGTCCTGCAAAAAGGCTGTCTGGCCCGGCAGGTCAGTGTAGCCCTCGAGCAAACCGCTCAGGTTCGGCTCAGCGTCCGGGTCCGCCAGTTCCAGCACCATGGACTCGGCCAGCGGCTCACCCTGGGCCAACAGGGCGTGGGCAAAGTCGCTGATCTGCGGCGGCAACTGGCGCTGCCAGATGGCCAGATTGACCCCATCACGCAGCACTTCGCCGAATACATCGATTTGCTCGCTGACGATCTGTTGCAGCGGTTGACGCAAAACCGGCGCGAGCATCAGGCGGCCTCCTCATGCCAGGGGCCAAAGGGGTCGGGCAGCGTCAGCCAGGCATCCACGCCATCGGCCATCTCGGCATCGTTCAGCAGGCAGGCATCCAGTTCACGGGTCAGCTGGGCGAAGTCGATATTCTGGCCGATAAACACCAGCTCCTGGCGGCAGTCGCCGCTTTGCGCCTGCCAGTTTTTCATGATCGCCTGCAGGCCTTCTTCGTCGGTTGGCCACTGCGCCTTGGGCACAAAGCGCCACCAGCGTCCGGCAAATCCATGGCGCATCAGGCCACCGGCCTGGGACCAGCTGCCGGCCTCCTGATATTTGCTGGCCAGCCAGAAGAAACCCTTGCTGCGTAGCAGGCGGCCATTGGTCCATTCACGATTGATGAAATTGAAGAAGCGCTCGGGGTGGAAGGGCCGACGCGCCCGGTACGCCGTGGAGGCGATGCCGTACTCCTCGGTTTCGGGAATGTGCTCACCGCGCAGCTCCTTGAGCCAGCCCGGAGCCTGGGCCGCGCGCTCGAAATCGAAGCGGCCGGTATTGAGGATCTTGGCAAGCTCAACCGCGCCCATGGCCATGGGAATGATCTCGGCGTGGGTATTGAGGCCACGGAGGATGGCCATCAGCTCTTCGCGTTCGTGGCTGCTGATCAGGTCGATCTTGCTGACCAGCAGCACATCGGCGAACTCCACCTGCTCGATCAGCAGGTCGGTGATTGAGCGCTCGTCCTCCTCACCCAGGGTTTCGCCACGGCTGGCCAGGCTCTCGGCCTCGTGGAAGTCGCGCAGGAAATTCACCCCGTCGACCACCGTGACCATGGTATCCAGACGCGCCACATCGGCCAGGCTCTGGCCGTCTTCGCCGCGGAAGGTGAAGGTCTCGGCCACCGGCAGCGGTTCGCTGATACCGGTGGACTCGATCAGCAGGTAATCGAAGCGGCCATCGCGGGCCAGGCGCCCGACTTCTTCCAGCAGGTCTTCGCGCAGGGTGCAGCAGATGCAGCCGTTGCTCATTTCCACAAGCTTTTCTTCGGCGCGGTTCAGGCTGACATCACGCTGAACTTCGCTGCCATCGATATTGATCTCGCTCATATCGTTGACGATTACCGCCACTTTCAGGCCCTGACGGTTTTTCAGGATGGCGTTGAGCAGGGTGCTTTTACCGGCGCCGAGAAAGCCGGACAGCACGGTGACGGGGAGGCGATTGGTCATGGTTTCAGGCTCCATCATTGTTCGGTGTGACGCTGGTGTTTTTCCCGCTGTTCCTGGCGTTCTTTGGCTTCGATGCACAGGCTGGCGGTGGGGCGCAGCAGCAGGCGTTTAAGACCGATGGGCTCGCCGGTTTCCCGGCACCAGCCGTACTCACCCCGGGCCAGGCGATCCAGGGCTTCGTCGATCTTGTCCAGCAGCTTCTTCTCCCGCTCCAGCAGGCGCAGCTGCCAGTGCCGTTGCTCTTCGGCGCTGCCGATATCGGCCGGGTCGCTGCTGGTTTCGCGCTCGCGCAGGGTTTCAAATTCTTCGGCGATACGCTGTTGCAGCTCAGCGCGCTGGTTGAGCAGCAGGGCGCGAAAGAACTGCTGCTGGGCATCGTTCATATAGTCATCGGCTGGCTGGGCCAGCAGTTGTTCTTGGCTGATCGGGCTAGGGCTCATGGTGCGAATTCACTGGTATGCGATTGCAATTGTTATAACATAACATTTGTCGCCACATTTAGCCCCAGGATTTCTGATGAACGCCCTCACCCTGCCGGACATCGCCAGTCAAACGAGCCACCAGCAACAAGCCCTGGACTGGGTCGGCATGGGCGACATTGCCCTGCCGATGCTGCTGGCCGGCCAGCGCATCAACGCCCGAGCCAGTGCCGGGGTCAGCCTGGACGATGGCAGTGCCCGCGGCATCCATATGTCGCGCCTTTACCTGGCCCTGCAGCTGCTGGAGTCGCACGACCTGAGCCCGGCATTGCTGCAGCAGCTGTTAAGCGAGTTTCTGCACAGCCACCAGGACCTGTCCAAACAGGCCTCCATCCGCTTGTCCGGTGAAGCCTTGTTAAGCCGCCCAGCCCTGGTCAGCCCCCTGTCCGGCTGGAAGTCCTACCCCTTTGAAGTGCGTGCACGCCAGGATTCATGGGGGTTTCACGTGGAACTGCAGGTAGAAGTCGCCTATTCCTCGACCTGCCCTTGCTCCGCTGCCCTGGCCCGCCAGTTGATCCAGCAACGCTTTGCCGAGGACTTCGCCGACCAGCCGCTCAGCCATGAGCAGGTGCTGGCCTGGCTCGGTTCGACCCAGGGCATCGTCGCCACCCCTCATAGCCAGCGCAGCTATGTAACCTTGCAGGCTCGCCTGCATGCCGACAGTGCGGAATTGCCGCTGGTTGAGCTGATCGACACCGCCGAACAGGCCCTGGGCACCGCGGTACAGACAGCGGTCAAGCGCGCCGACGAGCAGGCCTTTGCCCTGGCCAACGGGCAGAACCTGATGTTCTG
>JBFHPI010000228.1:0-5586 GCA_041592855.1 Pseudomonas sp. | reverse complement strand
TCAAGGCCGAAGTCGACGCCAGTGTGCGTCAGGCCACTGCGCTTAATCACTCGGCCACCCACCTGCTACATGCCGCGCTGCGCCAGGTGCTGGGCGAGCATGTGACGCAGAAGGGCTCCCTGGTCAACAGCCAGCGCCTGCGTTTCGACTTCAGCCATTTCGAGGCCATCACTCCAGCGCAACTGAAAGAGTTGGAAGCCATCGTTAACCGTGAAGTGCGCGGTAACAGCGAAGTTGAAGCCCTGGAAACCGATATCGAAACCGCCAAGGCCAAGGGCGCCATGGCCCTGTTCGGTGAGAAATACGGGGATCAGGTGCGCGTGTTGAGCATGGGTGGGGATTTCTCCGTCGAGCTGTGCGGCGGTACCCATGTCAAGCGCACCGGTGATATTGGCCTGTTCAAGATCATCAGTGAAGGTGGTGTGGCGGCCGGAGTGCGGCGTATCGAGGCGGTCACCGGGGAAGCGGCCTTGGCCTACCTCAATGGTGCCGAAGAGCAGTTGAAAGAAGCCGCAGCCCTGGTCAAGGGTAGCCGCGACAATCTGCTGGACAAGCTGGCCGGCGTGCTGGAACGCAACCGTCAGCTGGAAAAGGAGCTGGAGCAGCTAAAGGCCAAGGCCGCCAGCGTGGCGGGCAATGATCTGGCCGGCTCGGCGGTCGAGGTCAAGGGCGTCAAGGTGCTCAGTGCGCGCCTCGATGGTCTGGACGGCAAGGCCCTGCTGGCCATGGTCGATCAGCTGAAGAACAAGCTGGGCAGCGCGGTGATCCTGCTCGGCGGCGTGGCGGATGACAAGGTGGTGCTGGTGGCCGGGGTGACCCAGGACCTGACCGCCAAGCTGAAAGCCGGCGAGCTGATGAAGCAGGCGGCTGCAGCCGTAGGCGGCAAGGGCGGTGGTCGCCCGGATATGGCCCAGGGCGGCGGCACCGATGCGGCTGCTCTGGATGGCGCGCTGGCGCTGGCGGCAGGCTTTGTCGAGCAGGGCCTCTGAGGCGAGTCGAACGGCTTTACGACCAAGGTCTGGATTACGCCCGACGGGCCTTGGCAGCTGATTGCGTTATCTGTTTAATGGGCGCCCTTCACGGGCTGAGGCGGCTTTGAAATGGCTTTGATCGTACAGAAATTCGGAGGCACCTCCGTCGGCACCGTTGAGCGTATTCAGCAGGTGGCCGAGAAGGTGAAGAAATTCCGCGAGAACGGCGACGATATTGTGGTCGTAGTTTCCGCCATGAGCGGCGAGACCAATCGCCTGATCGACCTGGCCAAGCAGGTCAGTGATGGTCAGCCGGTACCGCGCGAGTTGGACGTGATGGTTTCCACCGGCGAGCAGGTGACCATCGCCCTGCTGGCCATGGCGCTGATCCAGATCGGCGTGCCGGCAGTGTCCTACACCGGCAACCAGGTGCGCATTCTGACCGACAGCGCGCATAACAAGGCGCGCATCCTGCAGATCGACGATCAGAAGCTGCGTGCCGATCTCAAGGCTGGTCGTGTGGTCGTGGTCGCCGGTTTCCAGGGCGTCGACGAACACGGCAATATCACCACCCTCGGTCGTGGCGGCTCCGACACCACGGGCGTGGCCCTGGCCGCAGCGCTCAAGGCCGACGAGTGCCAGATCTATACCGATGTCGATGGCGTCTACACCACCGACCCGCGTGTGGTGCCCCAGGCTCAGCGTCTGGAAAAGATCACCTTCGAGGAAATGCTGGAAATGGCCAGCCTCGGCTCCAAGGTGCTGCAGATCCGCTCGGTGGAATTCGCCGGCAAGTACAATGTCCCGCTGCGCGTCCTGCACAGCTTTAAAGAGGGTCCGGGCACCCTCATCACCCTTGATGAAGAGGAATCCATGGAACAGCCGATCATTTCCGGCATCGCCTTCAACCGCGACGAAGCCAAGCTGACCATCCGTGGCGTGCCGGACATCCCGGGCGTGGCGTTCAAGATTCTCGGCCCGATCAGTGCCGCCAATATCGAAGTGGACATGATCGTGCAGAACGTGTCCCACGATAACACCACCGATTTCACCTTCACCGTGCACCGCAACGACTACAACGCGGCCCTGGCTGTGTTGCAGAAAACCGCAGACGAACTGGGTGCCCGTGAAGTGATCGGCGACACCAAGATCGCCAAGGTGTCCATCGTCGGCGTCGGCATGCGTTCCCATGCCGGTGTGGCCAGCCGCATGTTCGAGGCACTGGCCAAGGAGGCGATCAATATCCAGATGATCTCCACTTCGGAAATCAAGGTCTCGGTGGTGATCGAGGAGAAATACCTGGAGTTGGCGGTGCGCGCCCTGCACACTGCATTCGAACTGGATGCCCCTGCCCGACAGGGTGAGTAAGGCATCATCCAAAAGGCGCGGTTTATCCGCGCCTTTTGTCTTTTTGCCTGGCGTGGGCCGGAACTTTCTTTCTGCCCACACTGGTCAATACTTAGGTGTAGGCTGTGCAGTAGCTTGGCATAGTTGTAGCCCTTTTATTTTGCAGACTGTTGTTGTCCTGAACTGAAAGCCGTAAGGAGAAAGGAATGCTGATTCTGACTCGCCGGGTCGGAGAGACCCTGATGGTGGGTGACGAGGTGACCGTCACTGTGTTGGGCGTGAAAGGCAATCAGGTGCGCATTGGCGTTAACGCGCCGAAGGAAGTTGCCGTGCACCGTGAAGAGATTTACCAGCGCATCCAGAAAGAGAAAGACGAAGAACCAAGCCACTAATTTTATTGAAATTTTGGCTTTGCAAACGGGGAAAACATGGTTATCATGCGCCCCGTGTTGCGGAGAGGTGGCCGAGTGGCCGAAGGCGCTCCCCTGCTAAGGGAGTACACCTCAAAAGGGTGTCGGGGGTTCGAATCCCCCCTTCTCCGCCATATTCAGTGTTGTAAGGTGGGCCGCCTTAGAGCGATAAGTTATTGAAAACCCTTGGTTTTAATACTTGCTTCTAAGATTCAACGCCTTATAATGCGCTCGCTCTACGGACTCATAGCTCAGCTGGATAGAGTACTCGGCTACGAACCGAGCGGTCGGAGGTTCGAATCCTCCTGAGTCCGCCATATACGAAGCATCTGTCAAGGCAGGTGATTCGGGCAACCAGCGGTGATCTGGTCTAAAAGCACCCTACGGACTCATAGCTCAGCTGGATAGAGTACTCGGCTACGAACCGAGCGGTCGGAGGTTCGAATCCTCCTGAGTCCGCCATACAAGAAGGGCCTGCAGCGATGCAGGCCCTTTTTCTTTGCGCCCTTTATTTGCCCCTGCCGCAGCCTGCCCGGTCGAAACTGATGCGCTGCTCGGCATACTGATAGTGCGTTCTGCCATTGCGGCGGCTGATCTTCTCCGGTTTGCCCAGGGCTTTTTCCACGTCGCGGCGACTCATGCCACTGCGGATCTGCTGCTTGATGATGTGATGGTATCGCTCGCGGCTGTTCAACAGATTGCCGCAACCATCGTCCTGCTCACCCACGACCACCAGTGTTTGCGCTGCTGATCTATTGCGCGCTTTATCTTGTGCGATGGGGGTGGCGGGCTCTGGCTGAGATTGGTGGTGTTCGTGTGTAGACGCTGCCGGAAGGTGGCTGTGGGGCGGTCGTGAGGTTGAGGCTGATGCTGCCGTCCTCCGTCTGGCAGCGAAACAGTTCGGCGGCTATGCCGCTGAATGGGCCCAGTATGACGACGAGCAGGGTGAAACGATGCCATCCAGGCATTAGGCATCTTCCGTGGCGAAGATCGAACGGACTGGCCGAGGGGGGGCTGGCATCTGCCACGGGTGTCCTGGGTGGCTCTTTTGGCGTCGTACTGGCTATCTGCGATGAAAGCTCAAGTTTGTGTTGCAAGCGCTTGTTTCGGGCCGTTTTGTCACATGCAAAGTATTCGGCCGGTGTTATCATTTGCAGCGTCAGCCCCGCCGGGGCTTGTGGAATCCCACCATGGACTTACCCAGTAGTTACTCTGAATCCCGATTGTGCAATCACCCGCTGATTGATTGACCCTCTTTGGCCTGCGCTGCCGCTGGGGGTGGAGCATGCCATGACTGAAGTAGAAGCCAAAAAGCCGCAAGAAAGCCTGCAGGATCGCCTCGCCCAGGTGGTCGAACTGCTGCATCGTCATAAGCTGGTGGAAGACCTGACCCACCGTCAGGAAGGCCAGCACCATGACCGGGTGGAAAACCTGGTGCATCGGCAAAATCTCGCCGAATTGCAACGCAAGCTCGACGAGCTGCACTCCGCCGACGTTGCCCATATTCTTGAAGCCCTGCCGCTCGGGGACCGCCTGACCGTGTGGCAGCTGGTCAAGGTCGAGCGCGACGGCGACATCCTCCTCGAAGTGTCCGATGCGGTGCGCGAAACCCTGCTTGCCGACATGGATGATCACGAGATCCTTGCCGCCGCCAAGGAGATGGACGCCGACGAACTGGCCGACCTGGCCTCCGAGCTGCCCCGGGATGTCGTGCATGAGCTGATGGAGTCCCTCGACGCCCAGCAGCGCGAGCGAGTGCGTTCAGCCCTGTCCTATGAAGAGGATCAGGTTGGCGCCCTGATGGACTTCGAGATGGTCACCATCCGTGAGGACGTCAGCCTCGAAGTGGTGCTGCGCTACCTGCGTCGGCTCAAGGAGCTGCCCGGACACACTGACAAGCTGTTCGTAGTCGATTACGACGGTGTGCTCAAGGGCGTGCTGCCGGTCAAGCGCCTGCTGGTCAATGACCCTGACAAGCTGGTCAGCGAGGTCATGGCCACTGACCCGGTGAGTTTCCATCCGGACGAGGATGCCTACGATGCGGCCCAGGCTTTCGAGCGTTATGACCTGATTTCCGCCCCTGTGGTGGACAAGAACGACAAGCTGATCGGGCGCCTGACCATCGATGAGATGGTCGATCTGATCCGCGAGGAGAGCGAGAGCGAAGTGCTGAACATGGCCGGTCTGCGCGAGGAGGAGGACATCTTCGCCTCGGTGTGGAAATCGGTGCGCAACCGCTGGGCCTGGCTGGCGGTCAATCTGGTCACGGCCTTTCTCGCATCCCGGGTGATTGGCCTGTTCGAGGGCTCCATCGAGAAGCTGGTGGCTTTGGCGGCGCTGATGCCAATTGTGGCGGGAATTGGTGGCAATTCGGGTAATCAGACCATCACCATGATCGTCCGGGCCATGGCCCTGGATCAGGTGGGGGCAGGGCACAGCTCGCGATTGATACGCAAGGAGTTGGGGGTCGGGCTGGTCAATGGCATCGTCTGGGGTGGGGTGATTGGTGTGGTCGCCTATATGCTCTACGACAGTTGGTCCCTGGGGGTGGTGATGACGGCGGCCATGACCCTTAACCTGCTGCTGGCGGCACTGATGGGGGTGCTGATTCCCATGACCCTGGTGCGATTGGGGCGTGATCCTGCTATGGGTGCCAGCGTGATGATCACGGCCATGACTGACAGCGGCGGTTTCTTTATTTTCCTGGGGCTGGCCAGTCTGTTTTTGCTATAGCGATCAGGCGCCGGTGTGACGCATTTTCGTCAGAAAATGTCCCAATGGCCGGTCTCGGGTTTGCCTCAAACGCTCGTTTCAGGCTAATGTTCGCCAGCTTTGCCCGGGGCTGGCCCCTGGGCGCT
>JBFHPI010000227.1:0-5589 GCA_041592855.1 Pseudomonas sp. | reverse complement strand
CCGGCAACGATGGCCACGCCGGTCTTGACCAGGGTTTCCACGGCCACGCGGGCGTGTTTGTCCTGGGTGATGATGGCGTCCAGCACCGCATCGGAGATCTGGTCGGCGATCTTGTCCGGGTGACCTTCGGACACGGATTCGGAGGTAAAGAGGGAGTATTCGCTCATCGTTTGGGGTCCTCGGGTTGATCGCTGAATGCGGCAGATGGGCCGCCGAGTGTCTGGGGTTTGGCAAAGTGCCGGATTTGAATCTGGAAACCGTTCTTCAGTCCTACGTAGAGGCTGTCGCTGGGGATCAGGCCAGCGGCCGTCGCCCAGCGCGCCAGGTCGTCCTGCTCGAAGCCCAGCCACAGATCGCCGCAGGCTTCCCTGGCCCAGCTCTGGTTATGGCTGCACAGCTCGCTGAGCAACAGGCTGCCGCCGGGCTTGAGGCGTTTGGCCAGCTGCTGCAGGGCCTCGGCCGGGGCGGCGAAATGGTGCAGCACCATATTCAGTACCAGGCAGTCGGCGCCCGGATAGTCATCGTGCAGGGCATCGGCCAGCTGCAGCTGGACATTGTCCAGGCCGTCCTGCTGGCAACGCTGGCGGGCCAGTTCGAGCATGGCCGGGCTGTTGTCCAGGGCGGTAACTCGGGCGAAGCGCTGGGCCAGTTCGGGCAGAAAGGCACCATCGCCGGGGCCGACTTCAATGGCCCGGGCATTCGCGGCAAAGCCGATGGAGTCGAGCAGGGCCAGCACGCTGTCGCGGTACTGCGGCAGCCCGGCGATCAGGTCCTGCTGGGCCTGGAAGCTGGCCGCCATGCGGGCGAAGAAGTCGGCGCTGGCGGCGGCGCGCTGGTTGTGCACCTGTTTGATGCGCAGCTGGGTGTCGGCGGGTAGGCTCAGGCGATCCACGTCATCGAGCAGGGCGCTGTGCAGCAGGCCGCCCGGCTGTTCGCTCTGGGGCAGGGCACGGCGATAGAAAATCGCATTGCCTTCGCGGCGGGTGGCCACCAGGCCGGCCTGGGCCAAGACCTTGAGGTGGTGGCTGATACCGGACTGGCCCATGGCGAAGATCTGCGCCAGTTCCAGTACACCGAAGGAGTCGTTGCACAGGGCGCGCAGAATATTCAGACGCAGCGGGTCGCCCGCCGCCTTGGCCAGTACGGCCAGGGCGTCGACCGGCTCAAAGCTGAGATCGGGGGCGCGCATATTCATAGGCCGGGCAGTCTAGTCGGTCATTTTTTATCCAGCAAGATCAATATCAAAACTTTTTGATATTGATCTTGCTGCTGCCTGAGCCAGAAAAGCTCGGCTCTGCGACTATCTGTCATTGCCCCAGGGGGCCGGCTGCGCGAAAATGGCCGCCTTTTTCGACCCCAGTTGCCCAAGCAGCCCCGTAGGAGATTCAGTGATGCCCAGCCGTCGTGAGCGAGCCAATGCCATTCGTGCCCTGAGCATGGATGCCGTGCAGAAAGCCAACAGCGGCCACCCCGGTGCCCCGATGGGTATGGCGGATATCGCCGAAGTGCTGTGGCGCGACTACCTCAAGCACAACCCGAGCAACCCGAGCTTCGCCGACCGTGACCGCTTTGTGCTTTCCAACGGCCACGGCTCGATGCTGATCTACTCGCTGCTGCACCTGACTGGCTACGATCTGGGCATCGACGACCTCAAGCAGTTCCGTCAGCTGCACAGTCGCACCCCGGGCCACCCGGAATACGGCTACACCCCGGGCGTGGAAACCACCACCGGCCCGCTCGGCCAGGGCATCGCCAACGCCGTGGGGTTTGCCATCGCCGAGAAGGTGCTGGGCGCCCAGTTCAACCGCGAAGGTCACAGCATCGTCGACCACTTTACCTACGCCTTCCTCGGCGACGGTTGCATGATGGAAGGCATCAGCCATGAAGTCTGCTCCCTGGCCGGCACCCTGGGCCTGGGCAAGCTGATCGCTTTCTATGACGACAATGGCATCTCCATCGACGGTGAGGTGCATGGCTGGTTTACCGACGACACCCCCAAGCGCTTCGAGGCCTATGGCTGGCAGGTGATCCGCAATGTCGACGGCCATGACGCCGACGAAATCAAGATGGCCATCGACACCGCGCGCAAGAGCCTGGACCAGCCGACCCTGATCTGCTGCAAGACCACCATCGGCTTCGGCTCGCCAAACAAGCAGGGTAAGGAAGAGTGTCACGGTGCGCCGCTGGGCCATGATGAAATCGCCCTGACCCGCGCCACCCTGGGCTGGAATCACGGCCCCTTCGAAATTCCGGCCGATATCTACGCCGAGTGGGACGCCAGGGAAGCCGGCGCGGCTGCTGAGGCCGAGTGGAACCAGCGGTTTGCCGCCTACGCCGCCGCCTATCCTGAGTTGGCTGCCGAGTTCAAGCGGCGCATGGCCGGTGAGCTTCCCGCCGATTTTGCCGAGAAGGCCGGCGCCTATATTCAGGAAGTCGCCGCCAAGGGCGAGACCATCGCCAGCCGCAAGGCCAGCCAGAATGCGCTGAACGCCTTCGGCCCGCTGTTGCCGGAATTCCTCGGCGGTTCGGCGGACCTGGCCGGCTCCAACCTGACCCTGTGGAAGGGCTGCAAGGGTGTGTCCGCTGAAGACGCGTCCGGCAACTATATGTTCTACGGCGTGCGCGAATTCGGCATGAGCGCGATCATGAACGGCATCGCCCTGCATGGCGGCTTCGTGCCCTACGGCGCCACCTTCCTGATCTTTATGGAATACGCGCGCAACGCCGTGCGCATGTCCGCATTGATGAAGCAGCGCGTGCTCTATGTGTTCACCCATGACTCCATCGGCCTGGGCGAAGACGGCCCGACCCACCAGCCGATCGAGCAGCTGGCCAGCCTGCGTGGCACCCCGAACCTGGATACCTGGCGCCCCTGCGACGCCGTGGAGTCGGCGGTGGCCTGGAAGTACGCCATCGAGCGCAACGACGGCCCCAGCGCGCTGATCTTCAGCCGGCAGAACCTGCCGCACCAGAACCGTGATGCCCAGCAGCTGGGCGATATCGCCCGCGGCGCCTATGTACTGAAGGATTGCAATGGCGAGCCGGAACTGATCCTGATCGCCACCGGCTCGGAAGTCGGCCTGGCCATGCAGGCCGCCGCCAAGCTGGAAGAGCAGGGCCGCCAGGTGCGCGTGGTGTCCATGCCGTCCACCAGCGTGTTCGACCAGCAGGACGCCAGCTACAAGCAGGCCGTGCTGCCGCTGCAGGTCGGTGCGCGCATCGCCATCGAGGCTTCCCATGCTGACTACTGGTACAAGTACGTGGGCCTGGAAGGGCGCATCATCGGCATGACCACTTTCGGTGAGTCGGCGCCGGCTCCGGCGCTGTTCGAGGAGTTCGGCTTTACCGTGGAAAATATCCTGGAAACCGCCGCCGAGCTGCTGGACGCCTGATCCGGCGAATGATGGGTGATGCCGCTTTGCGGCTAACCCATCCTAAGGTTCCCCATCGAGATTGCCATGTCCAAGCGCCCCTATCGAATCGCCCTCAACGGCTATGGCCGGATCGGCCGCTGCGTGCTGCGCGCGCTGCATGAGCGTGGCGCGGGTGCGAGCCTGGAGATTGTGGCGCTGAATGACCTGGCCGACCAGGCCAGCATCGAATACCTGACCCGCTTCGACTCCACCCATGGCCGTTTCCCCGGCGAGGTGCAGGTCGATGGCGATTGCCTGCATATCAACGGCGACTGCGTAAAGGTGCTGCGCGAGCGTGAGCCTGAGGCCATCGACTGGGCGGCGCTGGATATCGACCTGCTGCTGGAGTGCTCCGGCGCCTACCACAGCCGCGCTGATGGCCAGCGCTTCCTCGACGCCGGGGCGCCGCGGGTGCTGTTCTCCCAGCCCATGGCCGGCGAGAACGATATTGACGCCACGGTGGTGTTCGGCGTCAACCAGGCGTGCCTGACGGGCGCCGAGAAGCTGGTATCCAACGCTTCCTGCACCACCAACTGCGGCGTGCCGCTGCTCAAGTTGCTGCACGAGACCGTGGGGCTGGAGTATGTCTCCATCACCACCATCCACTCGGCGATGAACGACCAGCCGGTGATCGATGCCTACCACCACGAAGACCTGCGCCGCACGCGCTCGGCCTTCCAGTCGGTGATCCCGGTGTCCACCGGTCTGGCGCGCGGTATCGAACGCCTGCTGCCGGAGCTGGCCGGGCGCATCCAGGCCAAGGCCATTCGTGTACCCACGGTCAACGTATCCTGCCTGGATATCACCCTGCAGACCGCTCGCGACACCTCGGCGGCTGAAATCAACGCCGTGCTGCGCCAGGCCGCCGAAAGCGGTCCGCTCAAGGGGCTGCTGGCCTAC
The DNA here is from genome assembly GCA_041592855.1 of Pseudomonas sp. Taxonomy (GTDB): domain Bacteria; phylum Pseudomonadota; class Gammaproteobacteria; order Pseudomonadales; family Pseudomonadaceae; genus Aquipseudomonas. The sequence continues at coordinate 1,276 of JBFHPI010000227.1, read as the reverse complement.
ACCGAACTGCCCCACGCCAGCTGCGATTTCAACCATGACCCGCACTCGGCCATCGTCGACGGCAGCCAGACCCGCGTGTCCGGCCCGCGCCTGGTCAATCTGCTGGCCTGGTTCGACAACGAGTGGGGTTTTGCCAACCGCATGCTTGATGTTGCCGAACATTTCCTTTCCCTGACTACTCCTGCTGCTGTGAAGGACTGATCTATGACCGTTCTGAAGATGACCGACCTCGACCTCGCCGGTAAGCGCGTATTGATCCGCGAAGACCTCAACGTGCCGGTAAAGGACGGCGTGGTGAAGAGCGATGCGCGTATCCTCGCCGCCCTGCCGACCCTCAAGCTGGCGCTGGAAAAGGGTGCGGCGGTGCTGGTCTGCTCGCACCTGGGCCGTCCGGAAGAGGGCGTGTTCAGCGAGCAAGACAGCCTGGCGCCGGTGGCCGCCTACCTGAGCCAGGCCCTGGGCCGCGAGGTGCCGCTGGTCAAGGACTATCTGAATGGTGTCGATGTTGCTCCGGGCCAGCTGGTGCTGCTGGAGAACGTGCGCTTTAACAAGGGCGAGAAGAAAAATACCGACGAGCTGGCGCAGCAATATGCTCAGCTGTGCGATGTGTTCGTGATGGACGCCTTCGGTACTGCCCACCGCGCCCAGGGCTCGACCCATGGCGTGGCCAAGTTCGCCAAGGTCGCCTGTGCCGGCCCCCTGCTGGCTGCCGAGCTGGACGCTCTGGGCAAGGCCCTGGACAAGCCGGCCCGGCCGATGCTGGCCATCGTCGCCGGCTCCAAGGTGTCGACCAAGCTGGACGTGCTCAACTCCCTGGCCGATATTTGCGACTCGCTGATCGTCGGCGGCGGCATCGCCAACACCTTCCTCGCCGCGGCCGGCCTGCCGGTGGGCAAGTCGCTGTACGAGGCTGATCTGGTCGATACCGCCAAGGCCATCGCCGCCAAGGTCAGCGTGCCGCTGCCGGTGGACGTGGTGGTGGCCAAGGCCTTTGCCGAAGATGCCGAGGCCACCGTCAAGGCGGTCAAGGACGTGGCCGAGGACGACATGATCCTGGATATCGGCCCGCAGACCGCGGCCATGTTCGCTGAGATGCTCAAGGCCTCGCAGACCCAGCTGGTTCAGTCCGGCAAGATGGCCGCCGTGGGACAGCTGGCTGCGGGCGTGGCGCACGAGGTCAACAACCCGCTCCAGATCATTCTCAGCCGCGTGCAGCTGCTGATGATGCGCCACAAGGAAGAGGAGCGGTTGGCCCGCGACCTGCAGCTGATCGAAT
>JBFHPI010000226.1:0-5604 GCA_041592855.1 Pseudomonas sp. | reverse complement strand
TTCCGCAACTGTTCCTGACCATTTCCCTGATGAACATCGCTGTCAACAGCTACATCTTCAAGATCGTCCCCGAATTCAGCATGCGCTTTATGATCTGGCTGCTCAGCCACTCGATGTACCGGGTCGAGCACAAGGGGCTGGAGGCGATTCCCGACGAGGGCGCGGCGGTGCTGGTGTGCAACCATGTGTCCTTTGTCGATGCGCTGCTGATTGGCGGGGCGGTACGTCGGCCCGTGCGTTTTGTCATGTACTACAAGATCTACAACCTGCCGGTGCTCAACTTTATCTTCCGCACCGCCGGCACCGTACCGATTGCCGGGCGCAACGAGGACCTGCTGATCTACGACGCGGCGTTCAAGAAAATCGCCGAATACCTGCGTAACGGCGAGGTGGTGTGCATCTTCCCTGAAGGCAAACTGACCAGCGACGGTGAGCTCAATGAGTTCAAGAACGGTATCGAGCGGATCATCGCGGAAAACCCGGTGCCGGTGATCCCCATGGCCCTGCAGGGCTTGTGGGGCAGCTTCTTCAGTCGTGCACCGGGCAAGGGTCTGTTCAGACGTTTGTGGTCGCGAATTACCCTGGTGGCTGGCGCGCCGCTGGCGCCGGAGCTGGCACGTTGCGAGGCCTTGCAGGCGCAGGTGGCTGAGTTGCGGGGTGACAGGCGTTAAACCGCAGAGAGCCCAGCCGAACGATGGGGGAGTCTGGATGGGCCCGAAGATTTTTTGGGCATGTCTCAGCTTCTGGGAGGGGCGGTCCAAAAAACTGTACGTGCATCTGGCCGAGCGGTTTGAAGGTCCGTGACTTGAAGCTGAAAAGTTTTTACTTAAGCTATTAAGTTAGAGGGCAGCAGAGCTACTGCCCTCCAGCGACTCAATCTAAAACAGCCACTGAGCTTCAAGTTGCCCAGCAAAGCCGCTACGGGCAGTGGCTTGCTCACTGTCCAGTTGCAAGCTGACAGAACTGCCATTGGCCTGTTGGAGGGTTAGCCCAACACCAATGATGTAGCTATCTTCAGCTAATTGCTGGCCAGGTGTGACGAAGCTAGTGCCTCCACCAACGAAGGCTGCGGTCGTATCTACACCATCGATATTGAACTGGTGTACCCAGCGTGCGTGCGTGGAAGGATAAAGCCTTGCACCGTTCGCCAGGTCAACCGCCATCTCCAGTCGAGCACCAATGCTGCTGGCTGTACGTTCAGAGTCCTCACCCTTGACACTCAAGCTCAGAGGGCTTGTCCCCTTCTCTTGGTAGCTTTTGAGGTCTAAACGATTCCACTCCAAACCTGCCAGCGGCGTCAGGGTCACCTGATGGCCAAGGTAGATCGGGTAACCGGCCTCAATTTTGGCCAGTAATTGCTCACCGTCAAAATCGCCTTTTGCAATGTCGGTCGCCGAAATAATACGTTTGGTGTCGTATTTCTGTTGGCTGTAGCCGAGCATCCCGTTGAGATACCAATTACCAAAATTGCGGCTGGCATATGTCGTAAATTGGTACGTATCGATATCGCTGCCATCGCCGTCGCGGAAGTCCTCTTGGCTGATGTCGGTGCGGCCATAGCTAAAAGCGCCACCGACTACCCAGTCGCCAGGCAGAAGCGTGTCCGCACCAATAGTCAGGCCACTGGTACTGGCGTCAAAGCCGGAATGCCTCGCATGCTGATCCTGCTTGGTCTTGTTTCCGAATGCTTGCAGCCAGAGACCGTATTGGCCACTGCCAGCCAGTTTGCCAAGGCCAGCCCCGGCATAGGGGCTATTGTCGGCGAGCAAGAGTCGGGCATCGAGTTGCTGTTGCGCTAACGTCGGTGCCAGGCCACGCTCGTTCTGAACTCGGCGAAGCCGGCTGCTAATGCTGTCTAGTACGCTGCGATTGAAGTCATTGACAGCTACTTCATTGGCATCGTTGGTTTGCGGGCTGATACGCGCGAGCGCCGAACCTTGGGCTTGAGGGCTGAGCGAGTCAAGCACGGCAATAACTGCCGCCATGTCTGGAGCCGCAATGCCTCGCAGGCCATCCAACGTGGAAGCAGCCCCTAGGCTAAGACGGTCGGCATTTGGGGCCAGCGCTGCAACGGGAAGCGTGGCAAGGTAGATAACACCCGGGCCGGAGATAGTCGTTGTGAAGGTACCCGCATCGCCAGCAGAAAAACCCGTATCAATGACAATGTACTGAGTATTCGCGGTTAGGCTTGCACTGAAATCGGATGTGCCAATTCCACCAAAGCCGTCGTCGTCCCCGGCTACAAAGTTCAGCGTTTGATTCAGCGGATCGAAAGAGTCTTGGTACAGAAAGAGGTAGCCATCATATGAGTTCTGCAAGCTACTGAAATCGTAAAGTCCATCACTGCCTACATAAAAATTCTGGCTCGTGTAGGTCACAGGCCCCAACCCAGAGCAGCAACTGCCGCTTGCGAAAGGCCTATTCCATGAAGAAGCACCAACGGTTGTTCCACTGTAGCTTGCAGTGTTGGCGGGAGCGGCGAAGCAAGTGCTCGCCATTGAACCGACTAAGATTCCGTGAACAGTACTCCATAGTCTGTTCTTCGATTTGAAACTCAACATAGACTTTGCTCCCCATAATTCAGACGAAGACGTTGGCGGTCAAACAGGCTTTGTGAACCAGTTTTTATCTAGGCGCCGGTCTCAATACACTTCCGACCGAATACAGGGCATCAATAGTCCTTGGCTGCCAATATTCAACACATCGGCAGAAACCTTCGCCCTTGCGTTTACCGACAGCGAGTTTTGAGCACTAAGATCATTTAGTCCAGCTATAACTGTGCTAGATGTGTAAACCCAGTACGCTGTTCAGTGGAGGTGGTACGCGGCTGATGGGCGGGTTGTAACCGAGACTGGCATGTGGGGCGGTGCCAGTGGTGGTGCAGCCAGGGCAAGCAGATGTGCCGCTCGCTGCTCGGAGCTGTCGTAGCTGCGTGCATAGGCCCATTCGCGCAGGCTGGTCTGTATGAAGCGCTCAGCCTTATCGTTCGTCCTCCTTCAGGTTCTTCCGGTTGCGTAGCAGAAGCCAACGGCTCTGCTTGACCACTTGGCGAGTGGGCCTGTCATGAGCGGGCGACCACGTTGAACAAGTCGTACAAGACTTCTGCTTGAAGGCAGTGCTGTTTCACTTCCAAATCGAAGGCCGTGTTCATGGCCATCGCTACAGCCTCGATCTGCTGGCAGTGCTTAACAAGCTGTTCGAGGAACGGGCGTATAGCTTTGCGGCTGTTGCCCAGGCCAACCCACTAAACGCGAGTGTGCTCAGCATCCATGATCACCGTCGCGTAACGATGGCCTTTGTGCAGGGCGAACTCATCCACCACCAGGCGGCGCACATCGCCCGGCTCGAAACCACCCAATGCGGCCTGGAGACGCCGCTTGTCCTGCATATTGATAGTGTGCCAGTGCTACCCGGTGAGTCTGCTGACATGACTGATGGTCATGAGCTGCAGCAGGGCTTGGACCCAGGAACACAATCGATGGGTTAGCCGCGAGGCTGGAGCCAGTCAGGAGATGAGCACGGTCACTCGCCCGCACGTCAGGCAATCCACGCTGCGTACTGGGAGTCGCAACTGGACGCGCTGATCGAGCAGATCCCGGTCGCGAACGAGGCGAATGCGTCGTTCATGGATCAGGGAACAGGGCTGCTGACAGCGACCACAGCGTGGAAGATCGGTTGCTCGGGGTTCGAGGGGCAGCGTGAGGTTTTTTCGACGCAATGGCTGCAGGCTACGACGTTGTAGCCTGGCCAGAAAGCAGCAAGAGCAATAGGATGCCCGGCGACAGCAGGGACAGGTGAAGGGTGTGTTTGGCGACTGCCAATTTACCTGCTTCCCTGTCTGTCAATCCGCTTTTCCCCACGACTCCGCGAATAACCAAGAATAAGGCCTAATTGGCGGTTTTTTTGTGTGGCTCAGTGACTGACTTTTAGCCCCACCAGCCCGCAGACGATCAGCGCCACACTGATCAGGCGGATCAGGCTTATGGTCTCGCCAAACAGCAGAATGCCGGCCGCCACGGTGCCGAGGGCGCCAATACCGGTCCAGATCGCATAGGCGGTGCCAAGCGGCAGTTCCTTTAACGCCAGGCCAAGCAATGCCAGGCTGACGATAATCGCGGCGACGGTGAGCAGGGTGGGTAGGGGGCGGGTAAAACCATCGGTAAATTTCAGGCCGACAGCCCAGCCGACTTCGAACAGGCCGGCGAAAAACAGAATGATCCAGGACACAGGCAACTCCAGGCAGAAGAGCAGGGCCGTCCCGGGGTGGTCACTCGCAGAGTGGTGAGGTCGTCCTCACGCTGTGCAGTATTTTGCACATTGAAGGGGGTAGGGCAAGCCGCAGAGGACCAGTGGTCGCTCTGCAGCCTTGCGGCCTGTTAAATCCCCTGGGGAATCTCCTCGCCACCCAGGGCCTCGAACAGCGCCGGGAGGAAGTCCACCAGGGTCAGCATCATCAGGGTGAAGCTGGCGTCCTGCTGGCCCAGGGCATCGTCGCCACCGTCCTGCTCGGCCTGCTCCTGCAGCAGGTCTTCGAAGCGCAGGCGCTTGACCACCAGCTTGTCATCTAGCACGAAGCTCAGCTTGTCCTGCCAGGCCAGGGATAGCTGGGTGACCTGCTTGCCGGCGCTCATGTGCAGCTGGATTTCATCGCTGGTCAGGTCCTGGCGCTTGCAGCGCACCACGCCGCCGTCTTCACCAGTGTCACGCAGTTCGCACTCGTCCAGAACATGGAAGTCGGGGGCGGCCTGCTGAGCCTTGACCCAGTCGGTAAGGGTGGCGCTGGGAGCGATCTTGACGCTCAACGGGCGCACCGGCAGCGAGCCGATGGCCTCGCGCAGGGTCGAGAGCAGGTCTTCGGCACGCTTGGCGCTGGCCGAATCGACCAGGATCAGGCCCTGCTTCGGCGCGATGGCGGCGAAGGTGGTGGATTTGCGGATAAAGGCACGCGGCAGGAAGGTCTGCACGATCTCGTCCTTGAGCTGATCGCGTTCCTTCTTGTAAACCTTGCGCATCTGCTCGGCCTCGATTTCGTCGACCTTGTCCTTCAGCGCATCACGCACCACGCTGCCGGGCAGGATACGTTCTTCCTTGCGCGCGGCCAGCAGCAGGAAATCGCCACTGACATGCACCAGAGGGGCGTCGCCGCCTTTGCCAAAGGGGGCGATAAAACCGTAGGTGCTCAGCTCCTGGCTGGCGCAAGGGCGAGCGAGTTTGGCGGCCAGGGCCGCTTCCAGCGCTTCGGCAGCTAAGGGAATGTCCTGGGTGAGGCGATAGACCAGCAGGTTGCGAAACCACATAAGAGGGTGAATCTCCATTTACAGGCCGGCAAGGGCGGGCAACAGGACAATGCCTGGGTGAACCGGGGTGGCGCCGATCAAGCAGACCACGGCGTACCTGCCCGGTTTTATTTGGGGGCGCATTATTCCCCTGCTTGGGGCGTTAGGCCAAGTCTGCGCTAAGCCATTGCTACGCCGATAAAATTTTTTCAAATCAGGGCTTGCCAAGGGGCAGGCGGCTCTCTAGAATGCGCCCCACTTCGAGAGTGAAGGGTGATTAGCTCAGCTGGGAGAGCATCTGCCTTACAAGCAGAGGGTCGGCGGTTCG
>JBFHPI010000225.1:0-5623 GCA_041592855.1 Pseudomonas sp. | reverse complement strand
CCATCACGTCGAACTGCTTCGGTGCGCGCACCAGCTGCATGGCGGCGTTATCCACGTACATGTGGCTCAGCTCGACCTCGGGGTAATCCTTAGCCACTTCCTCAACCACTTCGCGCCACAGCTGGCTGGAGGCCAACACGTTGGCTTTATCCACCGAGCAGAGCTTCTTGTTACGCACCATGGCCATGTCGAAGCCGACCTTGGCGATGCGGCGGATCTCACTCTCGCTGTATGGCAGAGTGTCGTAAGCCATGCGCTCGCCGTTCTCCAGTACCTTGCTCTCGCGCGGCTGGCCGAAGTAGATGCCGCCAGTCAGCTCACGCACAATCAGGATGTCCAGGCCAGCCACCACTTCAGGCTTGAGGCTGGAGGCCTCGGCCAGTTGCGGGTAGAGAATGGCCGGACGCAGGTTGCCGAACAGACCCAGTTGCGCACGAATCTTCAGCAGCCCCCGCTCCGGGCGAATGGCTGGATCAATACTGTCCCACTTCGGCCCGCCTACGGCCCCGAGCAGCACGGCATCGGCGGCCTTGGCGCGCGCCAGGGTCTCATCGGCCAGCGGTACGCCGTAACGATCGATGGCGGCACCGCCCAGGTCATCGAAGCTCAGCTCGAAGCCCAGGCTGTACTTGTCATTGGCCAGGTTCAGCACCTTGACCGCTTCGGCCATGATTTCCGGGCCGATACCGTCGCCAGGAAGAACCAGAATCTGTTTGCTCATTGCATCCTCATCGAACCATAGGGTACGCCGTGCGCACCACTCAAATAATCAGTCACGCGGTACGCACAGCCTAGGCGGCCCCGCACACCCTACTTGATCGCGCCGAACAGCCAGGGGCTGCTCTGCTGATGTTTGGCTTCGAAGGCCTTGATCGCCTCCTGATCCTGCAGGGTCAGGCCGATATCGTCCAGACCGTTGAGCAGGCAGTGCTTGCGGAAGGCATCGACCTCGAAGCTGTACTGAACGCCATCCGGCCGGGTCACGGTCTGTGCTTCGAGGTCGACAGTCAGCTGATAGCCCTCGGTGGCCTCGGCCTGTTCGAACAGCGCATCGACCTCTTCGTCCTTGAGGACGATGGGCAGCAAGCCGTTCTTGAAACTGTTGTTGAAGAAGATGTCGGCGAAGCTCGGCGCGATGATGGTCCGGAAACCGTACTCTTCCAGCGCCCAGGGCGCATGCTCGCGGCTCGAGCCGCAGCCGAAGTTCTCGCGGGCCAGCAGCACGCTGGCGCCCTGGTAGCGCGGAAAGTTCAGCACGAAATCCTGGTTGACCGGGCGCTGGGAGCAATCCTGGTTCGGCTGGCCGACATCCAGGTAGCGCCACTCATCGAACAGGTTGGGGCCAAAGCCGGTGCGCTTGATCGACTTCAGGAACTGCTTGGGAATGATCTGGTCGGTGTCGACGTTGGCACGATCGAGCGGGCAGACCAGGCGGGTGTGTTGGGTGAAAGCTTTCATCGTCTAACTCCTCAGGCCTGGATCAGTTCGCGCACATCGATAAAGCGCCCGGTTACCGCCGCCGCAGCGGCCATGGCCGGACTGACCAGATGGGTACGACCACCGGCGCCCTGGCGACCTTCGAAATTGCGGTTGGAGGTCGAGGCGCAATGCTCGCCGCTGCCCAGCTTGTCCGGGTTCATCGCCAGGCACATGGAGCAGCCCGGCTCACGCCACTCGAAGCCGGCCTCGATAAAGATCTTGTCCAGCCCTTCCGCCTCGGCCTGCGCCTTGACCAGGCCGGAGCCCGGCACCACCAGCGCCTGCTTGACGGTCGCGGCGACCTTGCGCCCCTTGGCCACTTCGGCGGCGGCGCGCAGGTCTTCGATCCGCGAGTTGGTGCAGGAGCCTATAAATACGCGATCCAGCTGGATATCGGTGATCGCCTGGTTGGCCTTGAGGCCCATATATTTCAAGGCACGGATGATGGAGTCCTGCTTCACCGGGTCGCTCTCGACAGCCGGGTCCGGGACATTCTGGTCAACGGCCAGGACCATTTCCGGTGAAGTGCCCCAGGACACCTGCGGCTTGATGTCTTCGGCACGCAACTCGACCACGGTGTCGAACACCGCGTCAGCGTCGGAGACCAGGTTCTGCCACTGCGCCACGGCCTTGTCCCAGTCGCTGCCCTTGGGCGCGAAGGGGCGATCCTTGACGTAGGCGATGGTCTTCTCATCCACCGCCACCAGACCGACACGGGCACCGGCCTCGATGGACATGTTGCAGATGGTCATGCGCCCTTCCAGAGACAGGTCGCGAATCGCGCTGCCGGCAAACTCCAGGGCATGACCATTGCCGCCGGCGGTGCCGATCTTGCCAATCACGGCCAATACAATGTCCTTGGCAGTCACGCCGAAGGGCAGTTTGCCCTCCACGCGAACCAGCATGTTCCTCATCTTCTTGGCCACCAGGCACTGAGTGGCGAGCACATGCTCGACCTCGGAAGTACCGATACCGTGGGCCAGCGCACCGAAGGCACCGTGGGTGGAGGTGTGCGAGTCGCCGCAGACCACGGTCATGCCCGGCAGGGTGGCACCCTGTTCCGGACCGACCACATGGACAATACCCTGGCGCACGTCATTCATCTTGAATTCGAGAATGCCGAAGTCGTCGCAGTTCTCGTCCAGTGTCTGCACCTGGATGCGCGACACCTCATCCGTAATCGACTCGAGGCCACCCTGCCGCTCGGCCTTGGTGGTCGGCACGTTGTGGTCCGGGGTGGCGATGTTGGCGTCGATGCGCCATGGCTTGCGTCCGGCCAGACGCAGGCCTTCGAACGCCTGGGGCGAGGTCACCTCATGGAGAATATGGCGATCGATATAGATCAAGGACGAGCCGTCATCGCGACGCTTGACCTCATGCATTTCCCAGAGCTTGTCGTAGAGCGTTTTGCCGGCCATCAGCGGTTACCTCATCAGCGTCTTTCTATGCCTGGGCGGACAGCCCTTTGGCTTATGCATGGAGATGCTATGATTCCAGAGCAAATAACTCAAATTCATATTTTTCATCCAAAGCATTCCACATAGGAATGCCAAGGCGTTACAGACCGCATGCACAGGCAACGCCGTCAAGTGTGCCTCCTGTGACGCACCGCTTGGAGCTGCTTCCGTGGATCTGGCCAACCTCAATGCCTTTATCGCCATAGCCGAATTGGGCAGCTTCTCAGAAGCAGCCGAGCGCCTGCACCTCACCCAACCAGCGGTGAGCAAACGCATCGCCAGCCTGGAGCAGCAACTGGGCGTGCGCCTGTTCGACCGCCTGGGCCGCGAGATAGGCCTGACCGAGGCCGGCCGAGCCCTGCTACCAAGGGCCTATCAGATCCTCAATGTACTGGACGATACCCGTCGCGCACTGACCAACCTCTCCGGCGAGGTGAGCGGTCGCCTGACCCTGGCCACCAGTCACCATATTGGCCTGCATCGCCTGCCGCCCCTGCTGCGCAGCTTTACTCGCCAGTACCCCAAGGTGGCTCTGGATATCCAGTTTCTCGACTCCGAAGTGGCCTATGAAGAAGTGCTACACGGCCGCGCCGAATTGGCGGTGATCACCCTGGCCCCGGAAACCCGCGAACCCGTGCATGCCGTGCCGGTATGGGACGACCCGCTGGATTTTGTCGCCGCCCCGGAACACGCCCTGGCGCGCAGCAGCCACATCAGCCTGGCGGATATAGCCCGTCACCCGGCGGTATTTCCCGGCGGCAACACCTTCACCCACCATATTGTCCAGGGCCTGTTCGAGGCCCAGGGGCTCACGCCGAATATCGCCATGAGCACCAACTATCTGGAGACCATCAAGATGATGGTCTCCATCGGCCTGGCCTGGAGCGTACTGCCACGCACCATGCTCGACGACCAGGTGGCACGCCTGCCGCTGCCTGGCATCCAGCTGACGCGCCAGCTGGGCTATATCAGCCATACCGAGCGCACCCTGTCGAATGCCGCCCGGGCCTTTATGACCCTGCTCGACAGCCGCGCAGACAGCCTTGCATAGACCCGCAGCAAGAGGCTAACGTGGGCTTATAACGATAAAAAAGGCCGGTGCATGACCCATTTCAGTCGCCTATCCCGCGGCGCGGTACATCAGTTAGCCACAGGCAGAGCCCACCGTGACCAGACCCACTGATCGCCTACCGCCCCTGCCCTTTATTCCAGCCCTGGACCCTGCCGAGTTCGAAAAGACCTGGAACGATGCCCCACGCCTGTTGCGCGCGCTCAACGGTGCGCGCCTGGGCACCTGGTACTGGGATATCGAGAGCGGTCGAGTCAGCTGGTCCCGGGGGGCCCAGGCACTGTTTGGGCTGGACCCGAAAAAATCGCTGCAGCAACGCATCGACTATATCGAACTGATTCCCGAAGAAGACCGGCCCGGCATTCTCAAACTGTTTGAACAGCTACTGGCCGGCAACCCCAACCGAGCCTTCCGTCATCGCATCATCTGGCCCGATGAAAGCCTGCACTGGCTGGAAATCACCGGCAGCCTGCAGCGCGATGACGACGGCAAGCAGCGGGTGATGGGGGTAATTCGCGATATCACCAGCCAGCAGGCCCGGGAGCAGGCCCTGCGCAATAGCGAGGAAAAGTTCGCCAAGGCTTTCAACTTCACCCCGGATGCAGTGGTCATCACCGACAAGGCCACCGGACGCTTTATCGAGGTCAATGCCGGTTTCGAGCGGCAATTCGGCTGGCACAGCTCCCAGACCCTGGGTCGCACGGGAGTGGAGCTGGGCATCTGGGGGGACTCCAGAGAGCGCAGAAAGATGCTCGACGCCCTGGCCAGGGGCGAGCTCGACGGCCTGGAGGTCGACCTCTTCCACCGCGATGGCAGCCTGCGCAAAAACCTGCTGTTTGGCGGCGAAGTGACCCTCGATGGCAGCACCTGCCTGGTCATATCGCTGCGTGACGTCACCCTGCAGCGGCAACAGGAACAGGCCCTCAGGGACAGCCAGGAACGTCTGGACCTGGCGCTGGACTCCGCCTCGCTGGGCACCTGGGACTGGCATATCCCCAGCAATACGCTGTTTGGCTCGGCCCGCGCCGCCAAACTGCACGGTCTGGAAGAGGCGCCCTACCATGACGATTTCAACAAGTTTTTCCGCTTCGTACCCCTGGCCGAACGACACAGCATGCGCCTGCGCTACAACGAAGTGGTGGAGAGCCTCGGCGAGCATTATCAGGTGACTTATCGGGTCGTTTACGCCAACGGTGAAGTCCACTACCTGGAAAGCACTGCCAAGCTCTACCGCAACCCCCAGGGCAAGCCCCTGCGCATGGCCGGCACACTCATGGACATCAGCGAACGGGTCAGGCGCGAAGAGAGCCTGAAAGCCTCGGAGGAGAAATTCTCCACCCTGTTCCAGGCCAGCCCGGATCCGGTCACCCTCACCACCTTGCCCGATGGCTTCGCGCTGGAGGTCAATACCAGCTTCTGTGAAACCTTCGGCTGGCAGCAGGAGGAAGTGGTAGGCCAGCGCATGGCCGATATCGGGCTGTGGGCCGATCTGGAGCGACGCAGCGAGCTCTACGAGAAGATCATGCAGGATCACGGCCTGCATAACGAAATTGCCGATTTTCGCGACAAGCAGGGGCACACACTCACTTGCGTCGTCTCCTCGATACCGATTCAGGTG
>JBFHPI010000224.1:0-5640 GCA_041592855.1 Pseudomonas sp. | reverse complement strand
GCAACGCCGCATCGAACGCCATCAGCTGCCTTATTACCTGAAGGTGTTTAACCGCTTTACTGACAAGCCGATGGGCTACATCGGCAATGTTTCCCTGGACGGTCTGTTGCTGATCAGTCAGCTGCCCATGCTGGTGGGCGCGCGGTTCGATATGCGCTTGAAGATTCCCGGCCAGCAGGGCCTGCATTGCATTGACTTCTCCGGCACCTGTCAGTGGTCCCGCGAGGATGTGACGCCTGGCTGCTATGACTCGGGTTTCGCCCTGGTGGCGCCACCGGCGGATTATGTGGATATGGTCGATGCACTGCGTTTTTATTTCAGCTTCCACCCGCTGGCGGCTTCTGCCTAAGACGTATGGCGTGAGTGGCGGGCTCGGCCATCGGCCGCTGGGTTGTCGAGCGAGTAGAAAATAAAAAACCGCCATAAAGGCGGTTTTTTATTTTCTACTCGGTGCCGTTTAGGCGCTAACAGGCTGTTCCTGTGGTGTCAGCTGCAGCAGCGCATCGGAACGGGACTGGACTTCGCGGTAGCGCTCGGGGTCACTGGCCAGCACCTTGCCCATGGCGGGGAAGATTTCGTCCAGCTTGCGCCGCCACTGCTCAGACTTGACCTGCTCGGGGAAGCAGCGGTTAAGCAGGTCGAGCATGATCGACACGGTCACAGAGGCGCCTGGCGAGGCGCCCAGCAGGGCCGCGATGGATCCGTCCGCTGCGGCCACCAGTTCGGTGCCGAACTGCAGGATGCCGCCATTCTTCGGATCTTTCTTGATGATCTGCACGCGCTGACCCGCCACCTCCAGACGCCAGTCCTCAGCCCTGGCCTCAGGGTAGAAGCCGCGCAGGGTTTCCAGGCGTTGTGCCTCGGACTGCATCACTTCCTTGATCAGGTAGCGGGTGAGGTCCATGTTGTCGCGGGCTACCGCCAGCATCGGGCCGATATTGTTCGGGCGTACCGACAGCGGCAGATCGAGGAAGGAGCCGTGACGCAGGAACTTGGTGGAGAACCCCGCGTAGGGGCCGAACAGCAGTGAGGTCTTGCCATCCACCACACGGGTATCCAGGTGCGGTACCGACATGGGGGGTGAACCCACGGCCGCCTGGCTGTAGACCTTGGCCTGGTGCTGCTTGACCACCTCGGGATTGTCGCAGCGCAGCCACTGGCCGCTGACCGGGAAACCGCCAAAACCTTTGCTTTCCGGGATGCCGGAGAGTTGCAGCAACGGCAGAGCAGCGCCACCGGCACCGAGGAAAACGAACTTGGCGCGGATCTGACGGTTACCGCCGGTCTGGGTGTCCTTGATGCTGACGCGCCAGCCATCGCCATCACGCTTGAGGTCGGTGACTTTCTGGTTGCAGGTGACCTTGGCTTCGGCCTGCTTGCCCAGGTAGTCGAGCATCTTCTGGGTCACGGCGCCGAAGTTGACGTCGGTGCCACCTTCGGCGCGGGTCATGGCCAGGGGCTCGCTGGGGTCACGGCCGGGAATCAGCAGCGGCGCCCACTTGGCGATGGTGGCACGATCCTCGGTGTATTCCATGCTGCTGAACGCATGGTGCTGGGTTAGAGCGTCGAAGCGCTTTTTCAGAAAGCTGATGCCTTCCTGGCCACGCACCAGGCTCATATGTGGCACTGGATTGATAAAGGCGCGAGGCGAGCCAATAGCACCTTTGTTGACCAGGTAGGCCCAGAACTGCTTGGATTCTTCGAACTGGGTATTGATGGTGATCGACTTCTTGATATCGATCGAGCCGTCTTCCGCTTCCGGCGTGTAGTTCAGTTCGCACAGCGCGGCGTGGCCGGTGCCGGCATTGTTCCAGGGGTTGGAGCTCTCGATAGCCCCGGACGCCATCATCTCAATCACTTCGAGTTTGATGCCCGGGTCGAGCTCTTTCAGCAGCACGGCCAGGGTAGCACTCATGATGCCGGCTCCGACCAGCACCACATCCATCGTTTCGTATTCGTTCTGCGTCATTACCACTTCTCCGCAAACCAGCACTCAATAGACGTTAGTTGGCTTGTGCCCAAAGCACAGCCGATCAGTAGTCGGCAAGACGCTCGGGGTTGAAGGGGGAAAGACTCAAGATGCAGGTAGCTGCCGCATGATCGTTCATTTTCGCCACACTCTCGTGAAGTTTTTAAAACCGTTTTTTTCACGCTCTTTTGGAGCTGTGAACCTCAAGCACGTCTGCGTCGCTGGGCCGTTTCACCGGCATAGCAGGGCCTTGCATGGCTGCACGGCATTCTGCGTATGGGTAAAGGCGGCGACCTGGGCGGCAGCGCGAAGTGGGCGACTCTCTGGGGCGTGGCCGATGGGGATGCATCAGCGATACGGCAAGGCCCGAACAGGAGGCGTCCTTATAATCGGGGCGCGATTATAAGGCCAAAGCGGAAAAATTGATTGCTTGGCGTGGCTTTTCTTTGACCAATTATCAGGCGCTTAGCGCCTGGCGGCGAAAGGCACGGCTGTGCTGGGGCATGATTTTAACGCTGGCGGGCAGCCGTTGATCGAGCCAGTGCAAGCCAATGGACTCAACCTCAACCCAGCCGAGCCCAAGTGGCGCCTGGGTTGAGTGGCGTAGTGCGCGGCAAATGCCCTGGGCGTCGAGCAGGGCGAAACAGCGTATGGCAGGGCGCGGAGCGAGCAGGGCACGGAGTGACAGCATGGTAAAGACTCACGGCAGGGGAAGACTAAAGTCTTATGCCAGAGCGCCATTACAACGGCATGACGGGAACCAACGCGGGCTGTCTGGCGTCCTAGCAAGGCCCTGTTAGGCTGTGGCCGCGCTGGTTATACTGCGGCCACTTTTGCCGACCCCCTTTTTGGAGAGATGAGCATGCTGCAGCGTCTGTTGTTTGGTCTGGTCGCAGTCACCAGCCTGGCTTTGGTGGGGTGTGCCCACAGCCCGCAACAACTCCGTCCGCAACCGACCTTGAATGCACCCTTGACGGCCGTGGGTCAGGGGCAGCCGGTGGTGGTACGGGTGGCTGATGGCCGACCCTCTCCGGTGCTGGGCACTCGCGGTGGTCTGTACCCGGACACCAGTGCCATCAGCGTCAGTGGTCAGGATGTCCTGCCCAAGCTGCAGGCCCAGGCCGAGGCAGCTGTACGCCTGCTCGGCTTTACCCCGACTGCCGGCGCCTACAATGCCCCGCAATTGACCCTGACCCTGGCCGAACTGAAGTATCAGTCGCCCAAGGAAGGGTTGTATGTGACCGAAGCCGATATCGCCGCCACCATGCGGATCGAGGTGCAGAACGCCAACCGTCGTTACAGTGGCCGTTACGGTGCTTCCCTCAACCAACGCTTCGGCATGGCGCCTAATCAGGCCACCAACACCAAGCTGATCAGCGATGTGCTCAGCGATGCCCTGACTCGGGCCTTCAAGGACCCGGCGGTGGCGCAGATGCTGGCGCAGTAAGCATTCCCCGCAATGCAAAAAGCCCGGCTAGGCCGGGCTTTTTGCATTAAAAATCCTGTATGTCAGGCCGCTTCGCTGTAGTGCCCGGGTTCGCTGATATCGGGCAGTGCGTAATGCTCATGGCCACCCAGGGTGCAGTACACCAGCCAGTTGTGATCCTGCACATTGAATGACAGCTCGTCGATGACGGCTTCGACCTCCTCCAGGCTGTCAATCAGGTAGTCGTGGTCTTGGGGTTGCGTATGCAGCATGGGGCGTTCCTCCGTGAGTGATTGGCTGGCCCAAGGCGCCTGGCTGGTTTGCCTTGGCCCTTTAGACCATAGACCATGAATGTGACAGCGTTTAGACCGGCTGGTCACTTAACGTGCAGCTCGTCGGAAAGGAACCGATGCAGGGGGTTGATTGGGTAGACTTCGCGGCCTTTGCGTGCGCTCGGAGTGGCAGTTGCGTGCTATCGCCATAGGGGTTCTGAGCAGGATGCCGGTGACCCGAAGTTGAGGTTGAAGATGTCGTTGCAGGTGCTGTGGTCGTTGTTACTTGCCTATCCTGCTCAGGTGCTCAATGGCCTGGCGTTGTTCTTTTCCCTGGCCGGTGCCTGGCTGCTGCTGGCTACCCGGGTGCGCGAGCAGCGGGTCCTGGCGCAACTGCCTGCCCAAGGTCAGTTGGGTGATGCCGAGTATGTCGAGGATGAGCCGAACGCACGCATCAACCGCTTCTTCTACGGCTTTGGTCTGGCGACGCTGATGCTGGCGTTGCTGGTCTCCTGGGTCAGTACCCAGGTTTAGCCGGGCATCGTCCCAGCAGTAAAACGGCAGCCCTGGGCTGCCGTTTTACTATGTCCAACCCCTTGCCTAAAGCGGCAAGCCGGCCTTGACGCGATACTGATTGCGTACCGGATTGGCATATTGCCGTATCAGCTGTGGGCGCTGCTCGGGCGGGCAGGCTTCCAGGCGGCGTTGCCATTCGTCGCGGGCCTTGGCCAGCTCTTCGGCGGGGAACAACTCACTCGCGTCCGGCACGGCCAGCTGCGGGTCGCGTTCGCTGTACATGGCGTATGCCAGGTGGTGCAACGGGAACAGGCGATAGCCGGTGAGAATCTGTCGGTCCATTTCGATGGCCAACTGTTTGCTGTCGTCCGGGCACTGTTTGAGTGGCTGACCAAAGTGTATGTGCACCCGACCCTTGTAGCCGGTGATGCCCTGGGCGATGCTCTGGTCGTCTTCCCCCGGCGCCTTCTGATAACTGCCCGTGCTCTCGCGGATAAACAGCTCGCGGGCCTTGGCCTGGTCGCAGGGGTCATACTCGTAGCTGATTGACACCGGGATCAGCTGCAGGGAGTTGATCACTTCGGCGAAGGGTTCATCCTTGCGACTCATATGGAACATCTTGAGGATGGCCGAATCGGTGCGGTCATCGCCATCCTTGGCGCGGCCTTCGGCCTGGGCAATCCAGATCGATTCGCCGTCCTTGAGGATCGAATGGTTGATATAGGCCGAAAGCAGCTGAAAGGCTGCCAGTTTTTCGCGCCGCCCGCTCAGCGAACGATGCACGATAAAGCTCTTGTTCAGGCGCATCAGGTCGCTGACAAAGGGCTTTTGCAGCAGGTTGTCGCCAATGGCGATACGCGGCGTCGGCAGGCCGGCGTGGTACACGGCGTAGTTGACGAAGGCCGGGTCCATGACGATATCGCGGTGGTTGGCCAGAAACAGGTAGGCACTACCCCGGGACAGATTTTCGGTGCCGGAATAGGTCACGCCGTCGGTGGCGTGCTCCACCGTGCGGTCGATATAGGGTTCGATTTTGGCCTGCAGGCTCGCCACGCTGTCGATGCCGCGGAACTCAAGACGCAGGCGATAGGCTATAAGTGGTTTGAGCAGCCAGGCGAACGAGCCGGCCAGGCGCGGGAAGCGAAAGCGGGTAAGCGTGTCGAGAAAGGCCTGATCCGTCAGCAGGCGCGCCAGAACGGCGGGCACTTCGGCGTCGGCATAAGGTCGGATGGCATCGAATTCGCCCATCATGTTCTCTTGTGTTGGCTGCGGTTGGGGGCGCCCGCTTAACGAAGTCCGGGGCCAGCTATAGACCGGCGATTATACGCCCAAGTCACACGGAGGCTCAGATGCTGGAATATCAGGCTTACCAGTGCCCTTATTGCGGTGAGACGGTGGACGCTACGCTGGATCTGTCTGGCGGTGATCAGCAGTACAGTGAGGACTGTCCGGTGTGT
>JBFHPI010000223.1:0-5696 GCA_041592855.1 Pseudomonas sp. | reverse complement strand
CGCAAATGGCCAGGATTGCAGGCCTGCCAAAGGCACCCTCGCGCTTCAATCCGCTGATCAACCCGACACGCGCCATGGAGCGTCGAGACTGGATCCTGGGTCGGATGTTCAGCCTGGGGCGCATTGATCGCGAACGCTACGAGCAGGCCCTGGCTGAACCCATCAATGTCAGCTACCACGTCCCCACCCCGGAAGTCAGCGCGCCTTATGTCGCCGAAATGGCCCGGGCGGAAATGGTCGGCCTGTATGGCAGCGATGCTTACACCGAAGGCTTCAACGTCACCACCACGGTTCCCAGCGACCTGCAGAGCGCCGCCAATATCGCCCTGCGCGAAGGCCTTATCAGCTATGACCAGCGTCACGGCTATCGCGGCCCAGAGGCCCGTCTCGGCGAGGCGCGCCCAACCTGGCTCGACGAGCTGCGCCGCATACGCCCCATCGGCGGGCTGGAACCGGCGGTGGTCAGCAGCGTGGAGAACAGCGGCATTCTGGTCACTCTGCGCAGCGGTGAGGAACAGACAGTTGCCTGGGACAGCATGAAGTGGGCCCGCCCGTTCCTCAGCACCAATAGCCAGGGACCGCGCCCGCAAAAACCGGCCGACGTGGTCAGCCTTGGCGATGTGGTACGCGTGATGCGCCAGAATGACGGCAGCTGGCGCTTCCTGCAGGTCCCCGCCGCGCAGAGCGCCCTGGTATCGCTGGATCCCGGCAACGGCGCGATCCGTGCGCTGGTCGGCGGTTTCTCCTTCGAGCAAAGCAACTACAACCGCGCCGCCCAGGCCAAGCGCCAACCCGGCTCCAGTTTCAAACCCTTCATCTACAGCGCCGCCCTCGACAGTGGTTATACCGCCGCCACCCTGGTCAACGATGCACCCATTGTGTTCGTCGACGAATACCAGGATCAGGAATGGCGCCCCAAGAATGACAACAACACCTTCCTGGGCCCCATTCGCCTGCGCGAAGCGCTGTATAAATCGCGCAACCTGGTCTCCATCCGCGTACTGCAGGCCATCGGCATCGACTATGCACGGGACTATATTGCCCAGTTCGGCTTCAACAAAGAGGAGCTCCCGCCCAACTTGTCCATCGCCCTTGGCACCGCCAACCTCACGCCACTGGAAGTGGCCAACGGCTGGAGCGTCTTCGCCAATGGTGGTTATCGCACGCAGGCCTACCTGATCGAGCGCATCGATAATCGCAATGGCGAGCCGCTTTTTGTCGCCAACCCCGCGACCATTCCATCGCGCATCAAACCTCTAGCGCAACTGCCCGATGCCAGCCTGCCAGCTGTCGAGCCAGTGATCGCCGAGCGCATTATCGACGAACGCACCGCCTACATCATGACCAGCATGCTGCAGGACGTGATCAAGCGCGGCACCGGACGCCGCGCCATGGCCCTCGGCCGCGACGACCTGGCGGGCAAGACGGGAACCACCAACGAGTCCAAGGACAGCTGGTTCTCCGGTTATAACGGTGACTATGTGACGGCAGTCTGGGCCGGCTTCGATCAGCCGGAAAGCCTGGGTCGCAATGAATACGGAGGTACAGTGGCCCTGCCAATCTGGATGAGCTACATGGCCGAAGCCCTCAAGGACAAGCCCAGTCACCTGCCCGCGGAGCCGGAGGGCCTGCTGACCCTACGCATTGACCCTTACAGTGGCCGCCTCGCCAGCCCCGGCACGCCCGACGCCTATTTTGAGCTGTTCAAAAGCGAAGACGCACCACCCCCCATGAGTGAACTGGAACCCGGCATGAACATACCGGGCAGCCCCCTGCCCGCCGACGAAGTGGCTCCTTTCGACCTGTTCTGATACCGCTGATTCAGGGCGTTGCCGCATACGACAGCTAACTCAGCAGCCAACAAAAAACCCGCCTAGGCGGGTTTTTTGTTATCAAGCAAACACTCAGCCGTTAAACACGTCATCCACCGACTGCAATGGATAGTGTTTCGGATAAGGCAGAGTTGCCACACCTGTTTCGATCGCGGCCTTGGCCACAGCATCGCACACCAGAGTAATCAAGCGCGGGTCCATCGGCTTCGGAATGATGTACTCACGCCCGAACTCCAGAGCAATGCCGCCATAGGCATCACAGACTTCCTGCGGCACCGGCAGTTTGGCCAGATCACGCAGCGCCAGAGCAGCGGCAATCTTCATTTCCTCGTTGATGCGAGTGGCCCGCACGTCCAGAGCACCACGGAAAATAAAGGGGAAGCCCAATACATTATTGACCTGGTTCGGATAGTCGGAACGACCAGTGGCCATGATCACATCTGGGCGCGCTTCACGGGCCAGCTCCGGCTTGATTTCCGGATCCGGGTTGGAGCAGGCGAAAATGATCGGGTTCGGTGCCATCAGCTTCAGATCATCCTGGCTCAGCAGGTTGGCGCCCGACAGGCCGACGAACACATCGGCACCGTCCAAGGCATCCTTGAGTGTGCGCTTATCGGTCTCGCTGGCGAAGACCGCCTTGTACTGGTTCAGGTCATCACGACCGGCATGGATCACGCCCTTGCGGTCGAGCATAAAGATGTTCTCGACCTTGGCCCCCATGCTGACCAGCAGCTTCATGCAGGAGATGGCTGCCGCACCGGCACCGAGGCAAACGATCTTGGCTTCCGGCAGAGTCTTGCCGGCAATCTCCAGGGCATTGAGCATGCCGGCCGCAGTCACAATGGCGGTGCCGTGCTGGTCGTCGTGGAATACCGGGATGTCGCACTGCTCGATCAGGGTGCGCTCGATTTCGAAACACTCGGGGGCCTTGATATCTTCCAAGTTAATGCCGCCGAAAGTGATAGAGATGCGCCGCACTGTGTCGATAAAGGCCTGCGGGCTCTCGGACTCGACTTCGATGTCGAACACGTCGATACCGGCGAAGCGCTTGAACAGCACGCCCTTGCCTTCCATCACCGGCTTGGAAGCCAGCGGACCGAGGTCGCCGAGACCAAGAATTGCGGTGCCATCGGAAATCACTGCCACCAGGTTGCCCTTGCCGGTATAGCGATAAGCCAACTCGGGGTCGCGGGCAATTTCACGCACTGGCTCGGCTACACCCGGGCTATAGGCCAGCGAAAGATCGCGAGCAGTTGCGGTGGGTTTGGTCAGCTCGACGCTCAGCTTACCCGGGCGGGGATTGGCGTGATATTCGAGAGCGGCGGTTTTTAAATCAGACATAATGGCATTTCCGCTTTTGGGCTGTTGAACAGGCAGGCGGCCGAGGATACGCAAGTTGCCCGCCCCCGCACAAGACCGCTGCCGCGGCCCCGGACAAACAGCCGAGCGGCCCGGGCGGGGCCACCGCCAAATAGAGAGCGCAGAAAATCAATCTGATTTTTCAGGATTTTTCAGCCAAAAACCCTGCAAATCATGCAAAAACAGCCAAAAAACAGAACCCCAGCGCGCCCTCGCGTGGAGCCCTAACGCACCAACTTGATCCAGTCGCCAGGCTTTGGTTCGCCGTGCGGATACAGGCCATTAAGCAGGCGCAAAGTACCCTGTGCGTCATCCGGCAAGCGACTCTGGCGTGCCAGCCCTGCCAGGCTTTCCCCGACCTTGAACCGATGCAGGTGGATACGCAGCGGCTCGGCCTCTTGTCGCTCTTTGGCAGATAGAGGGCGGAAGCTTCTGATCACCCGCATAAAGCGTTCATCCTCCACCTCCAGCGAAGCCCGCCCACGCACCGCGGCAACAAAGAGGTAGGCCTGCGCCCCATGCTGGATCAGTGCCACGCGCCTGGCCGCCGCCCCCGGCAGCACGGCGGTATAGCCCTGCAGTCCAGCCTGTTGCAACACCTCGCCAGCCAGCAGACGTTGACCGCCAACCCGTCGGCGCAACAGCTCGGCTGGCGCCAGCCCGTCGGGATTGGCCTCCAGCGTCATGGCAATAAACGCCTGTTGATCCGCGCGATGCCCAACCAGCACATCCGGCCGATTAACCAGCTCCCAGCCTTCGGGATAGCTCAGGGCAAAACCCAGGGGGGCATGGTAGAAATGCCGGCCACGGCGCACGCCAGTCTCCGCCGAATCACCAAAAGGCAGGCCATCGAGCTGGCGCAGAAACACCTCGCGATTGACCTCCTGCTGCCCTGTGGCCAGCGCCCGCGCAGGCCCGATCACCTGCTGCAGGCGCCGGTCGTTATCCGGGTGGGTATCGAACAGACCGTGGTAACCACCCGACGGTTGCGCCTCGCCGCGCCTGGCGGCCTGATCCTGGGCGAACACCTCCTGGTTCTTCAGCACCTTGACCACTTCGATCATGGCCTGCGGGTCATAGCCGCTACGAGCCAGGTACTGCGCCCCCAGACCATCGGCCTCCAGCTCCATTTCGCGGCCATAACCGCGCACCACCGCGCCGCCGAGCACGCTGGTCAGGTCGCCGGCGGCGCCGACCCCGGTGCCAATGGCCACGGCCTGGCCGAGAATATTCCAGGCACTGGCCTGGCTTTGCTGCTGCACGCTGTGCCGGGCGGTGACATGCCCCACCTCATGGGCCAGCACCGCAGCCAACTCGGCCTCGGAGTTGAGGTAGGCCAGCAGCCCGCGGTGGATATAGATATAGCCGCCGGGCAAGGCGAAGGCATTTATATCCGGGCTGTCCACCACACGAAACTCATAGCTCAGCTGGTTGCGATGGCTATGCCGCGCCACCCGCTCACCGACCTGCTGCACATAGGCCTGCAAGCCTGCATCGCCATAAAGCGGGTTCTGCTTGAGGATTTCCTGGTTGTAACGGCGCCCCAACTCCAGCTCCTGACGCTCGCTCATCATCACAAAGTCGTTGCGCCCGGTAGCCGGGTTTAGCGCACAGCCTGTCAGCGACATGAGCACCAGAGCGAGCAGCAGCCGCAAGTTCATGGCAGCACCTGCAGCATGCTGCTATGGGTCAGCGGCAGCAGCCAGCGCGCCTGGCCGGGACGCAGGCCGCTGCGGCGCGAGCGGTCCACCACCCAGCCGCGCACCTCCAACTGACGCCCGGCCAGCCCCTGCAATTGCGCCAGATCAAACTCAGCCAACGCGCGTGGCGCCACCTGCAGCACCAGCGAACCCTTCATCTCCAGCCAGAGGCCGCCCCGATTGCGCTCAACCCGTTGCACCTCGCCCCGAACCAGGGCAAAGCCGCCCCGTTGAAGCTGACTGGCCTGCACGACCTGCGCCTGCCGCCAAAGCCCGAGCCGAGCCTGACGAGCCCGACTTTCAGCGGCGCGATGGCAGTCGGCCAAGGCCACATTGGGGGCGATGGCCACAAACATGCCGAGGCCCTCGGCCAGCAACTGCGCTTCCAGATTACGCCCCTGGCGATCATAGGCATGAGCCAGGGTGCGACCGTAACGATCCCTAGCCTGTTCCCCTAGACGCAATTGCACGCGCTCTCCAGAGGCGGCAACCAGTGCCTGCAAGCGTTGGCGAGCGGCCTGGGCAAAGGGTTCGGCGGGTTTTCCATCACGACCCAACTCCGGAGCATTGAGACCGATCAGTCGCACACTGCGGCCATCGACCAGGCGCAGGGTGTCACCATCCACCACCCGCTGCACCTGCTGCGAGGGCAAGCCACCGGGCGCCGGGCACAGCGCCTGGACCGCCCCCAGATAAAAGGCGAAAACGAAAAAGGCGCCCACCTGGGACGCCTTTTTCAGTCGCTTGGGATAACCCATCGGGGCTTCCGTCGCTAAACGCCAGCTTACTGCTTGGCGCCGAACAT
>JBFHPI010000222.1:0-5696 GCA_041592855.1 Pseudomonas sp. | reverse complement strand
AGTTCCTTATGGCTGTCCTTGGACTGAGCCTTGGGCGCGGCGTCATCGTCTTGCTCCACCGGGCTGAGCAGGGTCGGCACCGGCTCTTCCAAGCCCAGATTGAGGTCACCCTGCTGCGGCTCACCACCCCGGCGGCGGTTGAGCTCGCGGGCACTGAGCGACGGCAGATCTTCCTCATCGAAGGAAGGATCACGATTGCGCTCCACCACCCGGGGCGGGCTGAGCAGATCCGGATCGCTGTCATCATCCGGCAAGTTGGCGAAACTGCGATCGAGTTTGAACTTCAACTTGCCTTTGCCACCGCGCATGCGCCGCCAACCATCAAACAGGATGCCGGCGATCACAATAATGCCGATGACAATCAGCCATTCGCGCAGACCGAATTCCATGAAATACCCTAACCCCTAATGAGAAATGCTGGTTAACAGAGCGTCCCGCTCATTCCAATAACTTCAGCGTGGCGCCAACTCCATGATCTAACAGGCCTTTCCCACCTGTTATAGAGCCACGTGGCAATAACAATGCGCATTAAGCTAGCACGACGAAAGGCAACTTTACACAGCCAGACGCATTATGATTCAACCATGGCCAAGGCCTCTTCCACATCCACCGCCACCAGACGCGAACACCCCGGTTCATGCATGGTGACACCCATCAATTGATCGGCCATTTCCATGGCGATCTTGTTATGGGTGATATAGATAAATTGCACACTGGCCGACATTTCCTTGACCAGCCGCGCATAGCGCCCGACGTTGGCATCATCCAGGGGCGCGTCCACTTCATCGAGCATGCAGAACGGCGCCGGATTGAGCTGGAAGATGGAAAACACCAGAGCCAGGGCGGTCAGGGCCTTTTCGCCACCGGAAAGCAGGTGGATGGTGCTGTTTTTCTTGCCCGGCGGGCGCGCCATGATGGTCACGCCGGTATCCAGCAGGTCGTCGCCGGTCAATTCCAGATAGGCATTGCCGCCACCGAACACCTTGGGAAACAGGGCCTGCAGGCCGCCATTGATCTTGTCGAAGGTTTCCTTGAAGCGGTTGCGGGTTTCCTTGTCGATCTTGCGGATGACGTTTTCCAGGGTGTCCAGGGCTTCCACCAGGTCGGCGTCCTGGGCATCCAGATAACGTTTGCGCTCGGACTGCTGCTGATATTCATCAATGGCCGCCAGGTTGATCGGCCCCAGACGACTGATACGGGCGGCCAGGCGTTCCAGCTCTTCTTCCCAGGCCTGCTCGCTGGCTTCTGCCGGCAGGCTGGCCAGTACGCCATGCAGGTCGTAGTTGTCCTCGGCCAGCTGATCGGCCAGGGCCTTGCGCCGCACGTTCAGCGACTGCCAGTCCATGCGTTGCTGTTCCAGCTGCCCACGCAGTAGCTGCGACTGCTGTTCGGCCTGGCTGCGGCGCTTCTCGGCATCACGCAGCTCGCGGTCGGCGTCTTCCAGAGCCAGGCGGGCCAGCTTGAGCTCGTCTTCCACGGCCATGCGTTTATCGAGCTGTTCTTCGAGCTTGATGCGCAGCTCTTCCAGGGGCGCCTCGCCCTCCTCCAGATTGAGGTTGAGCTGCTCACGCTTCTCATGCAGACGCTCGGCCTGCAGCTGCAGACGCTCCAGGGCCTGACGGGTGGAGTCGTGCTGGGCCTTGAGCGAACCCAGGCGCACCGCCAGCTGATGGGCATGATCCTTGTGCTGGCGCGCTTCCTGACGAACCCGGTCGAGGCGCTCGCGCAGGCTGTCGCGACTGGCCAGCAGGCTTTCGCGCTGCTCATTGTCCTGGGCCATGGCGTCCAGGGCATCCTGCAGCTGCAGACGGGCTTCGCCCAGCTGTTCCTGCTCGATCTCGCGCTGCTCGGCCGCTTCCTGCAGTTCATGATCCAGGCGGGTACGGCGTAGCACCAGCTGCTCGGCCTTGGCCTGGCCGGCGGACAGCTGCGCCTTCAGCTCGCCCAGACGGCGTGCCTGGTCCTGCACCTGACGGCGCTGCTGTTCGCGTTGTTCTTCGGCGCTGCGCTGGGTATCGCGCAATTGCTGCAGGCGCTCATCCAGCTGGACCAGAGTCGCCTCGCGTTCCTCGCATTCCAGGCTTAGCGCCTCGATTTCCTGACCGCGGGCCAGCACCCCGCTTTCCGCCTCGCTGGCACGGCGCACGCGAAGAAAATGCCGGCCGACCCAGTAGCCGTCGCGGCTGATCAGGCTTTCCCCCTCGGCCAGGGCCGAGCGCGCGGCCAGGGCTTCATCCAGGCTCTGCACCGGCCGCACCTGCCCCAGCCAGGGCGCCAGATTGACACTGGACTGCACCTTGTCCAGCAGGCTGCCGGCCACCCGTAAACCACCCTGAACCGGACTGGCCAAGCGCAGATCGCCCTGGCTTAGGCCGGCAAAGTCCAGCCCCTGGAAATCATCCAGCAGCACCGCCTGCAGGTCGGCGCCCAACACGGTTTCCACCGCCAATTCCCAACCGGCCTCGACCCGCAGGCCCTCGGCCAGACGCGGACGCTCGGCCAGGCCCTGACTCTGCAGCCAGGCACCGGCGCCCTGCCCCGGATTCATCGCAGCCTGTTGCAGGGCCTCCAGGGAGGCCAGGCGGCCGTTCAGGCGTTGCAGCTCGCCCTGGGCCTGCTGCTGGGCCTGACTGGCCTGCTGCAGCTGTTCGCGCAGCTGCTGCAGGTGCTCGCCCTGCTGCTCTTCATGCAGCTGCAGCTCTTCAAGATTCAATTCACCCGCGGCAATCTGCTCGCCCAGCTCGATAATCGCCGCATCTTGTGGGTCGGTGCTCAGCTGCTGCAGTTCATCACTCAAGCGTCGCTGGCGCTCAGCCAGGCGCTCCAGGCTCTGCTCCAGCTGGGCAATGCGCGACTGCTGCACCTCGGCCTGGCGGCGCGGCTCGGCGCTGCGCTGGTTGAAGCCGTCCCACTGCTCCTGCCAGCCATGCATGGCACTTTCCGCCTCTTCCAGGGCGGCGGCGGACTCCTCGGCGGCGGCGGCGGTGAGCTCCTGCTCGGGTTCGAGCATGGCCAGCTCTTCGCCCAGGGTGGCCAGCAGGGTGCGGTCATGGCCCAAGTGGGATTCGGTTTCCAGGCGGGCCTTTTCCGCTTCACGCAGGTCGTCCTGCAGCTGCCGCAGGCGTTGCTGGCCGTGCTGGATGCTCTGTTCGATGCGGGCGATATCGCCACCCACCGAGTAGAAGCGGCCCTGGACCAGATTGAAGCG
The DNA here is from genome assembly GCA_041592855.1 of Pseudomonas sp. GTDB lineage: Bacteria > Pseudomonadota > Gammaproteobacteria > Pseudomonadales > Pseudomonadaceae > Aquipseudomonas. The sequence continues at coordinate 2,488 of JBFHPI010000222.1, read as the reverse complement.
CTCGCTCAGCTCATGGTGACCATCACGCAGGCGCTCGATGGCGGCGTCGGCATTGCGCTGTTCGGCCACCAGGGCCTCGAAAGCCACTTCCTGGTCGCCAATCACCTGCTCGCGGCTGCCCACCTGCTGGTTCAGGGTCTGCCAGCGCAGGGCCAGCAGCTGGGCCTTGAGTTGACGTTCCTCGGCCTTGTATTCCTGGTACTTCTCCGCCGCCTGGGCCTGGCGGTGCAGGCGTTCGAGCTGGCGCTCCAGCTCCTCGCGCAGGTCGGTCAGGCGCGCCAGATTCTCATGGGTGCGGCGGATGCGGTTCTCGGTCTCGCGACGGCGCTCCTTGTACTTGGAGATGCCGGCGGCTTCCTCGATAAAATTGCGCAGGTCCTCGGGCTTGGCCTCGATCAGCTTGCTAATCATGCCCTGTTCGATGATCGAATAGCTGCGCGGCCCCAGGCCCGTGCCGAGAAAGATATCGGTGATGTCACGGCGACGGCACTTGGTGCCGTTGAGAAAATAGGTGTTCTGCCCGTCGCGGGTAACCCGGCGGCGAATGGAGATTTCCGCGAAGGCGGCGTATTCGCCCACCAGGGAGTTGTCACTGTTGTCGAAGATCAGCTCGATTGAGGCCTGGGTCACCGGCTTGCGCGTGTTGGAGCCGTTGAAGATGACATCGGTCATCGACTCGCCGCGCAGGTTCTTCGCCGAGCTCTCGCCCATCACCCAGCGCACGGCGTCGATGATATTGGACTTGCCGCAGCCATTGGGCCCGACCACCGCCGCCATATTGCTCGGGAAGCTCACCGTGGTCGGATCGACGAAGGACTTGAAGCCCGCCAGCTTGATGCACTTAAGCCGCATAAACAGCCTTCCTCAGGACTCGGCCAGTGCCGCCAGCACCAACTGGCAATTGTGTTCGCCATAGCCCAGCAGCACCTGGCGCGCCTGCTCGGCATCGCGACCGACTATGGCCTGCAGCAGGCTGGCGAAGGTGTTGATGAACTGCCCCATCTCGCCTTTGCGCCGCTCCAGAGCCAGGTGATAGGTGCGGCTGATGGCCGGCAACAGGTTCTCCAGGGTTTCCTGCAGATAGGGATTGTCAGCGAAGGGAAAGGCGGCACGCATGATATCGAAGCTGCCCTCGACAAAGGCATTGATATCCTCGCGCTGCAGGCTGTCCTGTAATTGCTGCTGGATGGCCAGAAACGGCGCCAGCTCCTCCTGATCCTGCCATCGCTCGATCACCGCACGAGCCAGCAGCACATAGAGTTCGATCACCAGGGCATACAGGCTCTTGACCTTGTGCGGGGTCAGTTCGGCTACCTGGGCACCGCGGCGCGGCGGAATCACCACCAGATGGCGCCGCTCCAGAATCAGCAGCGCTTCGCGCACCGAACCGCGGCTGACATTCAGCGCCTGGGTGACCTTCTGTTCCTGAATGCGCTCACGGGCCTTGAGTTCACCACGAATGATGCGCTCAGCCAGGTGATGGGCGATCTGCTCGGCGAGGCTGTCCGGTGCCTTGAATGTCATGAAGGGCCTTAGGTTCTATCTGACCTATTGGGGGTGCGCAGCGGCGCAGGGCGCGAGTGTAACACAGGGTGTTACCGGGCCAAGGCCCGGGTAGCGGCCGTTTCAGAGCGAAAGGTGGGGGCCGGATGGATGGCCACAGAAGCAGATTGTCCTACAATTTAGTCAGCACCCTCCCAGCACAATAACAAGACGGAGCCCCCATGTTCGAACGCCTGCCCTCCAACTGGATGATTGCCCTCAAGAGCATCGGCTACTGGCTGTGGCTGATCCCGGTACTGGGCATCCCCTTGAGTTATTACTGGTCCCTGGGCAGCGCTCACGCCGATGCCTGGGCCTGGCTGGTGGTCGGCATAGTGTTCGGGGTGATTCCGCTGCTGGACTTTATCGTCGGCCGCGACCCGGCCAATCCGGACGAAACCGAGCAGGTGCCGCAGATGGAGCAACAGCGCTATTACCGCGTTCTTAGCCTGTGCAGCGTACCTGCGCTGCTGGCCATGCTCGGCTGGGCCGGCTGGGTGTTCGTGCATTACCAGGCCTGGAGCTGGCTCGGCCAGCTCGGCTGGCTGCTCTCGGTGGGCACGGTGATGGGCGCCATCGGCATTACCGTGGCCCACGAGTTTATTCACAAGGACTCGGGCCTCGAACAGAACGCCGGCGGCCTGCTGCTGGCAGCAGTCTGTTATGCCGGCTTCAAGGTCGAGCATGTGCGCGGCCACCATGTGCATGTATCCACCCCGGAGGATGCCAGCTCCTCGCGCTTCGGCCAGAGCCTGTATGCCTTTCTGCCCCACGCCTACAAGCACAATTTTCTCAATGCCTGGAGGCTGGAGGCCGAGCGTCTGCGGCGCCGCGGCCTGCCGGCCCTGCACTGGCGCAACGAGCTGATCTGGTGGTACGCCACCAGCGCCCTGTTACTGCTGGGTTTTGGCCTGACCCTGGGCTGGCTTGGCGCGCAGTTCTTTGT
>JBFHPI010000221.1:0-5699 GCA_041592855.1 Pseudomonas sp. | reverse complement strand
TAGAGGGAGACGGTGACAACCCCGCCGCAGCGCCGCCCGAAGGTTAGGTAAACAAAAACCGGTCAAATGTTTACCGTGCAGCCTGACACAAGAACAGGCGGCTGACCGCCGGAGGTGACCATGCCTTACTGCACCGACTACAGTCCAGGACGGCTCAATGCCGCCCCCGAGGTACTCCAGCTAGGCCCCTGGCGCCTGCACTACCAGGCCTACGCCCGCCATGCCGATGACCGCCGCAGTCCGGTGCTGCTCCTGGGCGGTGCTTTCCAGAGCTTCCGCTCCTTCGCCGTCGAGGTCGAAGAACTGCTGGCCGAACATCCGGTGATCCTCCTCGACCTGCCCAGCCAGGGCGGCAACCTGCAACTGGCTGCGGGCCTGAGCCTGGAGCAGCTGGCCGACCTGATCGCCGCCTTCGCCGAAGAGCTGCGCCTGCCGCCCCTGATGCCCATCGGTCTGTCCTATGGCTCGGCCCTGGCAGCCCTGTTCGCCGCCCGCCACCCCGAGCGCTGTGCCCGGGTGCTGCTGGCCGGGATCACCGCCTTCGGCCGCCCCGGCGCCCGCCTGCTGTTGCAGGAAGGCCTAGCCCTGCTGGCCGAGGGGCGAACCGAAGCCTTCGCCCACGGCGCCCTGACCGGCCTGCTCAACCCCCTGCGCCTGGCCCCGACCGGCGTCTCCCCGGTGTTTCGCAAAGCCCTGCTACGCCAGATCCAACGCCTGTCACCCGCTGATGCAGAGCGCTACCGACAGAACAGCCAGCGCCTACTGGACTTCTGCGGATTCAGCCAGCACCCCAGCAGCCCAACCCTGGTACTGGCCGGCGAGCATGACCATTTCACCCAACCCTGGGAGCATGCCCAGTTCGCTGCGGCCTGCGCCAACGCCCAGTGCGCGCTGATCCATAACGCCGACCACCTGGCCCAGTTTGAGCAGCGCGCCGCCTGCGCCCGGCTCTACAACCCCTTTCTGCGCGGCGACGACCTACCGCTGCTCAGCCCCGGCAGCCAACTGCTGGCGCCGGAACAATTGCTGAGGTTGGAAAAACGCCACGAACCGCGTTGCCCGCCGGCGCAGCGCCAGGCCCGCCTGCGCCATGCAGCCGGCGGCGAATGGCGGGTGGAGCTGTGCGAGCTGGGTTACTTTGGCGGCCTGCTGGCAGCTGACCTGCCCAGTGAACTGCCAGCGCGGGGCTGGCAACTGTTGATCGGCGGCCTGCCGTCCCTGCCCTTGTTGCCACTGCGCCAGCCCCCCGGCCAGCTGGCCTTTGTCCTGCCCCACAGCGAACCCCAGAGCAGCCTGGCCCTCGCGGCCCTGCTGCAACCCGCGGCGGCCTGCGCTTAAATCAGACGCGGGCCTCAATCACCCGCACCAGGCCGGCAGCGCGACTGGGCGCCAGCCCCAGGCTCGGCGCGGCGCGGCTGGGGTCGAAGACCTGCACCTGAGAAAAGCCGCAGCGCCGAAAGCCCTCGCTTATGGCTTGATCATCACTGTAGTGCAGCGGGTAGTCGCCACGGGTCAAACGGCCGATCAGCCCCACGCCCCAGCGCAGCTGGCGATAACGCGGGTGTTCCTTGAGGTCGGGATACAGTTCGGTCAGGTAGCGCCCAGCGGGAAAGCCCCGCAGCTGCTCGGCCAGACGGCTCCAGAAGGACTCGATCAGGGCCAGGGGAAAGTAGTTGACCAAGCCCTCGGTAATCACCACCACTGGCTGCTCTGGGTCCAGCTCGGCGAACAGTGCCACCAGGCACTGCTCACCCTGTTCAGCCAGGATATCCACGGCCCTTACCCGGTGCCGCGCCCCCAGCCAGCCCTGGCTGCCAAGCAAGTTACGCTTGCGCGCGGCCATGGCCGGCAGATCCGCCTCCAGGTAGTGCAATTGCGGGTAGCGGGTGGTAAAGCGGCGCCCCCGGGGCGACAGGCCGCAGGCAATCTCCAGCACCTGGGTCACGCCGTCCTGCTCGATGGCTGCCGTCAGTTGGGCATCGATCTGCAGATGGCGCTGCAACAGCAATTGCTCGATGTCCAGATCAAATCCCACGCGCGCGCCCCAGCTGATCGGACTGAGCAGGCCATGCACAAACCGCCCGAAACCGGTGGCGAAGGCCGCTTCGGCCAGATCATGGCGATACCAGACGTAACCGGTGTAGTGGGCACTGGGGCTGATATGGGCGCTGCTGGCACGTTCAGTCATGATTCAGGCTCTTATTGTTATGATCATCTCAGCCTATGCCCAACCATGCAGCCACGACAGCCCATGCTAGAGCGACCCAACCTTAGTTTGCCCTGGCCCGCCGGCCGCGCCCTACCGGCCAGCTTCTTCGACCGCGACGCCTGCCTGGTGGCGCAAGCGCTGCTGGGCAAGGTCATTCGCCATTGCCACCAGGGCCGGTGGCTCAGCGCACGGATCATCGAGACCGAGGCCTACTACCTGGCGGAAAGGGGCAGCCATGCCTCCCTCGGTTACACCCATAAACGCCGGGCGCTGTTTATGGACGGCGGGCATATCTATATGTACTACGCCCGTGGTGGCGACTCGCTGAACTTCAGCGCTCAGGGGCCGGGCAATGCGGTGCTGATCAAGTCTGCCCTGCCCTGGCTGGATCAGCACTCGGCAGCGGACAGCCTGGCGCAGATGCAGGCCAATAACCCGGATGTACGCGGCCTGGCACGCCCAGCCGGGCGCCTGTGTGCCGGCCAGACCCTGCTGTGCAAGGCCCTGGGCCTGAAGGTGCCGGACTGGGATGGCCTGGCCTTCGACCCGCAGCGGCTGTTTGTAGAGGATGTTGGCGAGCACCCTGCGCAAATCGTGCAATGCCCGCGCCTGGGCATCCCGGCCGGCCGCGACGAGCACCTGCCGTACCGTTTTGTCGACGCGGCTTTCGCCCGCCACTGCACACGCAACCCGCTGCGTCGTGGCCAGCGGCTCGGGGAACACTATCAACTGCTGGACAGCGGGCAGGCCACCCCATGAGCGCCTGGTTCGACAGCCTGAGCCTCTGGCTGGCGGCCAACCCCGAGTGGTTGGGTCTGGCGATCTTTCTCCTGGCCTTCGGCGAGTGCCTGGCCATCGTCGGCCTGCTGGTGCCCGGCACCGTGCTGCTGTTCGCAGTGGCCGCGCTGGCGGGCAGCGGCGCCCTGAGCCTGGGCCATACCCTGCTGCTGGCCTGGTGCGGCGGGGTGCTGGGAGATCTGCTGTCCTACGCCACCGGCCGCTACTTCCACCAGGATATTCGCCGCCTGCCGGGGCTGCGTCATCATCCGCAGTGGCTGGCCGGTGCCGACCTGTACTTTCAGCGTTACGGCATCGCCAGCCTGCTGATCGGCCGCTTTATCGGCCCGCTAAGGCCCATGTTGCCGATGGTCGCCGGCATGTTCGACATGCCTGCGCCGCGCTTTGTGCTGGTCAGTCTGCTGGCCTCGGTCGGCTGGGTTCTGGCTTACCTGTTGCCAGGCTGGGCCACGGGGGCCGCCCTGCGCCTGCCCCTGCCGCAGGATTTCTGGCCCCAGGCCGGGATAGTGGCCGCTGCCATTGCCGGTGTCGCCCTGCTGAGCCTGCAGGCCAGCCTGCGCGAAATACGCCATACCAGCCTGCTGGTCGCCGCCAGCACCACCCTGTTGCTGGGCGCCCTGAGCCTGGGCTACGCCCAACTGCATGCCTTCGATCAGGGGCTGCTGCAGCTGGTACAGCAGCAACGCCAGCCGGCCCTGGACAGGGCCATGGCAGTACTGAGCCAGCTGGGCGATGGACATAACCTGCTACTAACCGCCAGCACACTGCTGGCCATTCTGCTGCTGGGCCGGCAATGGCGGGCAGCGGCCTTTGCCGGCCTGACCCTGTTCGGCACTGCCCTGGCAAACGCGCTGCTCAAGCAACTGCTGGAACGCAGCCGCCCGGATATTCTGCTGGAGCCCATAAGCGGCTTCAGCTTTCCCAGCGGCCACAGCTCGGCGAGCTTTGCCCTGTTTTTCGTCCTGGCCATTCTCGCCGGGCGCAGCCAGCCAGCGCGCATGCGCCTGGCCTGGGTGACCCTGGCCTGTCTGCCGGCCCTGGCGATTGCCGGCTCGCGCCTGTATCTGGGGGTGCACTGGCCCAGCGACCTGATCGCCGGCGCCCTGTTGGCTGCCAGCCTGTGTGCCGCCTGCCTGGGTCTGGTGCAATGGCGCAGACCGCTGCCAGCCCTGCCGACACCACTATGGTGGTGGCTGCTGGCGACCTGCCTGCTGACACCGGCCCTGCTCGCCGGCTGGCAGTGGCCGGCGCAGCTGATCGCCTTTTTCTATTGAGCCCAGGGCGGTGGCGGTTCAGCCCCCGCAGGTTCGTCTTCGGCCTTGAGCAGGGCCTGGCGCCGTGCCTCCTCGGCCAGCGCGGCCTTGATCTCACGCATCACCGCGTCGATATCGGCGGCCTCTTCGGGGTCGTCGAACTCACCGGTCAGCACGCTCTGCGGGGTTAGGTTGCCGGCCTGATACAGCGCCCACATTTCCTTGGCGTATTTGGTGTACCTGAGCTCCGGAGCGAACTGGCCGAAATACTCGGCCATGTTGCGCACGTCGCGCTCCAGCATGCTGAACGCATGGTTGTTGCCGGCCGCATCCACCGCCTGCGGCAGGTCGATGATCACCGGGCCATCGGCGCCGAGCAGCACGTTGAATTCCGACAGATCACCATGCACCAGACCGGCGCAGAGCATCTTGACGATCTCCTGAATCATAAAGGCGTGGAACTCGCGGGCATCCTCGGGGTGCAGCTCGACGTCGTTGAGGCGCGGCGCTACATCACCTTCGCCATCGTCGACCAGCTCCATCAGCAACACACCGTCGAGGAAGTCATAGGGCTTGGGCACGCGGACATTGGCCGCAGCCAGACGAAATAACGCCGCCACCTCGGCATTCTGCCAGGCCTGCTCCTGCTCCTTGCGCCCGTACTTGCTGCCCTTGGCCATGGCCCGGGCCTGGCGACTGCCGCGCACCTTGCGGCCCTCCTGGTATTCCGCTGCCTGGCGGAAGCTGCGTTTGTTGGCTTCCTTGTAGACCTTGGCGCAGCGCAATTCATCGCCGCAGCGCACCACAAAGACGGCCGCTTCCTTGCCACTCATCAGGGGGCGTATCACCTCGTCGACCAGCCCGGCCTCGACCAGGGGTTCAATACGTTTGGGGATCTTCATCAGCTTTGCTCTGGGGTCCTGTGTTGCCCGATGCGCGTTTGCCGCCCGTTATACGGCAATACTTTCGCAGCGCCCAGCCCGCTAAGCGAACGGATGGCTTATCCCCTACTTTGAAAGCCAGATTGGCCTTGGCGCGCGCCCAGGCTACGCGGACAATCGAACCACCACCCAAGGATATACCGCGATGCTTGATACAGAATGCTGCTGGCAGGCCCTCAGCGCCCGGGACAGCAGCTGGGACGGGCGCTTTGTCTTCGCCGTGCACAGCACCGGCATATACTGCCGGCCCAGCTGCCCGGCACGCCGGCCGCAGCGGCACAATGTCAGCTTCTATGCCGATGCCGCCAGTGCCGCAGCCGCCGGCTTTCGCCCCTGCAAACGCTGTACGCCTCAGGGGCTGAGCCCGGCCGAGCAGCTCGACCAACTGGTCGTGGCAGCCTGCAGGCTGCTGGATGACAACCCCCAGGGACTGAGCCAGGAGCAGCTGGCCGCGCGTATCGGCCTGTCCGCCTCGCACCTGGCGCGCGCCTTCAAGGC
>JBFHPI010000220.1:0-5743 GCA_041592855.1 Pseudomonas sp. | reverse complement strand
GGGCTCGTCGAGCAGCAGCACCTTGGGTTTCATGGCCAGGGCGCGGGCAATGCCGACACGCTGCTTCATGCCCCCGGAAATCTCCTGCGGGTACTTGTTGAGGGCATGGCCCATGTTCACCAGCTTGAGGTTGTGCTCCACCCACTCGCGCCGCTCGCGGCGGCCCATGCTGCGCTTGAAGACCTTGTTCACCGCGACCTCGACATTCTCGAAGACCGTCAACCAGGGCAGCAACGAGTGGTTCTGGAACACCATGCCGCGGTCCGGGCCGGGGCCGCTGACTTCCTTGCCGTCGAGGATGACCACGCCGAGGCTGGGCTCCAGCAGGCCGGCGATGATATTGAGCACTGTCGACTTGCCGCAGCCGGAATGGCCGATGATCGAGATGAATTCGCCCTGATCGATACGCAGGTTGATGCCCTTGAGCACCTGGGAAGCCACTTTGCCGCGGGCAAAGCTCATGTCCAGTTGTTCGATGCTGAGATAGCTCATATGGGGGTCCTCAGGCGGCGGCAAGGCCACGGGTGATGCGCTTGCCGACAAAGGCCACCAGGCGATCCAGGCAGAAGCCGACGATGCCGATGTAGACGAGCGCGAGAATGATGTCGCTGATGCGCGAAGAGTTCCACGCATCCCAGATAAAGAAGCCGATGCCGACCCCGCCGATGAGCATTTCCGCGGCGATGATCGCCAGCCAGGACAGGCCGACGCCGATGCGCAGGCCGGTGAATATGTACGGGGCCGCGGCCGGCAGCATGATGGTGTGGAAGTATTCCCAGGCATTGAGTTGCAGCACCTGGGCGACGTTGCGGTAGTCCTGGGGAATATTGCGGATGCCCACCGAGGTGTTGATGATGATCGGCCAGATCGCGGTGATAAAGATCACGAAGATCGCCGAGGGGTGGCTGTCCTGGAAGCCGGCCAGGGACAGCGGCAGCCAGGCCAGCGGTGGCACGGTGCGCAGCACCTGGAACAGCGGGTCGAGGCCGCGCATGGCCCAGTCCGACTGACCGATCAGCACACCCAGTGCCACGCCCACCGCCACCGCCAGCAGATAGCCCACCGCTACCCGTTGCAGGCTGGCCAGCAATTGCCAGGCCAGGCCAACGTCATTGCCGCCGTTGTCATAGAAGGGGTCGATGATCAGCTCCCAGGTCTCGCTGAGCACCTGGGAGGGTGGCGGCAGGGCAGCTCCGGCACCCGAGCAGAGCATTTCCCAGATCAGGCCGAGCAGCAGCAGAATGACCAGGGGCGGCAACAGATCCTGCAGCAGGGTCTGCTGCAGGCGGGTGCCGAGCTGGCCGAGCCGTGACGGCGGAGTGTCCGTCGTGGGGCTGGCCGCGGCTGGCTCGATTTTGACATTGGCGTTCATGGGCTATCTCCTTGCAGGCGGCGCCGGTTTCAGGCCATGGCCTTGATGGCCAGGCTGTCCAGGTAGGCTTGCGGGTTCTCGGGGTCGAACACGGTGCCATCGAAGAAGGTCTCGATGCCGCGGGACGTGGACGTGGGGATCTGCTCGGCCGGCAGGTTGAGGGCGGCCGCGGCGGAGCGCCAGATGTCCTCGCGGTTGACCTTGGCGATCAGCGCCTGGCTGTCGAAGTCGGCCGGCAGGTAGCCCCAGCGCTTGTTTTCGGTAAGGAACCAGAGGTCGTGGCTCTGGAAGGGGTAGGAGGCGAAATCGTCCCAGTAGCGCATCTGCTGCGGGTGGTTATCCACCACCTTGCCGGTGCCATAGTCGAAGTTGCCCTTCACGCGGTCGATGATGTCGGCGTAGGGGGCGCCGATCCATTTACGCTGGGAACAGATTTTCGCCACTTCTTCCTTGTTTTCCGGTTTCTCGCAGAACATCTGCGCTTCCATGATGGCCATGGTCAGGGCCTGGGTGGCCTTGGGGTTGGCGGCCACGTAGTCGCTGCGCAGGGCAAAGGCCTTCTCCGGGTGGTTGTTCCACAGCTCGCCGGTGGTCAGGGCGGTGTAACCGATCTTCTGATTGATCAGCTGCATGTTCCAGGGCTCGCAGACGCAGAAGGTGTCCATGCTGCCGACCTTCATGTTGGCGACCATTTGCGCCGGCGGCACCACGATGGTGCTGATGTCCTTGTTCGGGTCGATGCCGCCGGCCGCCAGCCAGTAACGCATCCACATGTCATGGGTGCCGCCGGGGAAGGTCATGGCGGCGCTGACCTTCTTGCCACCGGCCTTCTTCGCCTCCAGCGCCGCCTTGAACGGGGTGCTGTCCACACCGATCTTCAGGTCATGGTATTCCTGGCCGACGGAGATGCACTGGCCGTTCAGGTTGAGGCGGGCCAGGATGGAGATGGGCACCGGCTGATTGTTCGGGGTGACGGTGCCGGCGCTGATCAGGTAGGGCATGGGGGTAAGGATATGGCCACCGTCGATACCATTCTGCGCCGAGCCCAGCACCAGGTTGTCACGGGTGGTGCCCCAGGAAGACTGCTTGAGCACCTCGACTTCGGTCATGCCGTATTTGGCAAAGAAGCCTTTCTCGGCGGCGACAAACAGGGGCGCGGCGTCGGTCAGGGCGATAAAGCCCAGCTTGGCCTTGGGGGTTTCCACATCGTTGCCGGCGGCCCAGGCGCTGCTGCGGCTGCTCAGGCTCATGCCGCCGAACAGGGCGATACCGCTGGCGGCGGCGATGGATTGCTTGAGAAAGCGGCGGCGCGAGGCCAGCAGCGGGTTGTTGAGGTCGTCTTGGGTCGGTTTGTCGGTCATGGCTGGGTTTCCTCTGGGCGAAAAAAAACGATGTCACGCTGATCGGCTGGGCCGGCGGGCGTGGACATCGTTGTCCGGTTTGAGTTGTGGTGCCTGTGGTTTGACCAGGCTTGCCAGGCTATTAGCGAAAGCCGTGCCAGAAATTTTTCAGGTGCCTGAGCAAGGAACTGTGATTTCGGTGTTGCGCCAGGCATATCAAGCAGTTGCGTGGATCGTTAGAGCACTATGACGGTGCTGCAGGCAGGCGATTGACTGGTTGTGCGGTGTTTTCTGGCGAGGCACTGCACAATTGCAGTGCGCCAGTGTCGTGCGCTGCCTGTGTTCAGTGCCTGGGGCGTGATGGCTGCAGCTCGGCTTCGATGGCGAGGTTGAGCAGGCGCTGGGCAACCTCCTCCAGGCGCAACCCCTGGTTCATTGCAGCTTGGCGCAGCCAGGTATAGGCCTCGCTCTCGCTGTGGCCCTGCTGGCGCATCAGCAGTTGTTTGGCGCGCTCCACCAGTTTGCGCTCCTCGAGCGCCTGGCGTGTATCGCGCAACTCATCCTGCATGGCTTGCAGGCGTTGGCTCTGGTGCTGCAGCAGGTCCAGGGTAGAACGTGCCAGGTTGCCGTTCAGGCCATCTTCGGGCGGGCTGTCGAGGTCGCTGCTGTGTACGCTGAACAGTCGGGTCTGTTCGGCGCTGCTGTGCATGTCGCTGAGATTCTCCAGCATGCGCCGGTGGCTGTGCAGCTCGCGGCGGATGCGCTGCATGCCCTGTTGGCAGCAGTGCAGCAGCTCCTGCTCCAGATGGCTTTCGATGCCCTGCATCAGGTCGATGCGCTGGGTGTGCAGTTCGAACCAGAGTTCGCCCAGCTGTGGGTCGAGCCGCGCCTCGGCATGGGTACTGCGGGCGATTTCCCGCAGGCGACAGGCTTGCAGGTTACTGCTGCTGGCGCTGAGCGCCTGCCAACGTTCGATGGCGGCCGCGCTGGCGAAGCGGCAGAAGGTGCTGAAGCTGCGCTCCTGGTATTCCTGCAGATGATTCAGGCGCTCGAGCTGTTGCGGGTCAAAGTAGCCGCTGGCAAAACCGGTGACACCCAGGGCACGTTCCTGGCCGGCCAGTTCCTTGCCCTGCATAAAGTTGAACAGCGTGACCAGGCAGCGGGTGATATCGGGGTCCACCGCGCTGTCGGCCGCCTCGAAGACCACTGCCAGCAGGGCGCCGATCAGGCGTACCAGGGTGGCGGTGGCCTCCTGGGCGCTGACCAGTCGTTCGCGGATGCGTCGCCTGAGCCTCGGCAGCTCGTCGAGGTGATGCAGGGCGTGGGCGATACGGGTGAAGAGGCGGGTCTTGTCCGGAGCGCCGAGCCCATTCGCATCCATCTGCTCCAGCGCCGTGCGCACCTCCAGCTCAAGGTCGACCGCCTTAGCGCTGAGGCTCTCCAGTTGCGGGCGCAGGTGGGTGGCGGCGCTGCTCAGGTAGAGGTTGGAATAGCCGCGTTCTTTTTGCAGGGCATGCACCAGCTGGCTGATGCGGGTCACCAGCGCACAGGTCTGGGCCAGATCCTCCAGACCCAGCAGCTCACTGCGCCGGGCAGCCAGCATAAAGCGCAGGGTGGCGGGTAGTTTTCGCTCGTGCATGGGTTGTCTCGCAATCGCAGTCATGCGGTTCTTTGCAAGATGCAGTCCATCTGGCGGGGTGCGTATCCCCCTGGCGGCTTTGCGCCTATAATAGCGGCCTTTTTCCGCGAGCAATTTCTGGAGCTGGAGATGGCCGAACGTACGGCGTCCGTCGAACGCAACACCCTGGAGACCCAGATCAAGGTCTCGATCAATCTGGATGGCACGGGCAAGGCCAAGTTCGATATTGGCGTGCCCTTCCTTGAACACATGCTCGATCAGATCGCCCGCCATGGCCTGATCGACCTGGATATCCAGTGCAAGGGCGACCTGCATATCGATGACCACCACACCGTCGAAGACGTCGGCATCACCCTGGGTCAGGCGTTCACCCAGGCCATCGGTGACAAGAAGGGCATGACCCGTTATGGCCATTCCTATGTGCCGCTCGATGAGGCCCTCTCAAGAGTGGTGATCGACTTCTCCGGCCGTCCCGGCCTGCAGATGCATGTGCCCTTTACCCGCGCGGTGGTGGGCGGCTTCGACGTGGACCTGTTCCAGGAGTTCTTCCAGGGCTTCGTCAACCACGCTCAGGTGTCGCTGCACATCGACAACCTGCGGGGGACCAACACGCACCACCAGATCGAAACCGTGTTCAAGGCCTTTGGTCGCGCCCTGCGCATGGCCATCGAACTGGACCCGCGCATGGCCGGGCAGATGCCGTCGACCAAGGGTTGCCTGTAAATGCAGACGGTTGCAGTAATCGACTATGGCATGGGCAACCTGCATTCGGTGGCCAAGGCCCTGGAGCATGTGGGCGCCGGCCGGGTGCTGGTGACCTCGGACGCCCAGGTGATCCGCGAGGCCGACCGGGTGGTGTTCCCCGGGGTGGGCGCGATCCGCGACTGCATGGCCGAGATCAAACGCCTGGGCTTCGACAGCCTGGTGCGCGAAGTCAGCCAGGATCGTCCCTTCCTCGGCATCTGCGTCGGCATGCAGGCCCTGCTGGAGCACAGCGAGGAGAATGATGGAGTCGACTGCATCGGCCTGTTCCCTGGCCAGGTGCGCTTCTTTGGCAAGGATATGGTCGAAGAGGGCGAGGCGCTGAAGGTGCCACACATGGGCTGGAATGAGGTCAAGCAGTCGGTCAATCACCCGCTGTGGCACGACATTCCGGATATGGCGCGCTTCTACTTTGTGCACAGCTATTACATCGAGGCCGCTAAGGCGCAGCAGGTGGTCGGTCGCGGCCACTATGGCAAGGATTTCGCCGCGGCGCTGGCCGAAGGCTCGCGCTTTGCCGTGCAGTTCCACCCGGAGAAGAGCCACACCCACGGCCTGCAGCTGCTGCAGAATTTCGCCGCCTGGGATGGCCGCTGGTAAATGAACCGGGCCATAGCCAAGCCGCCGCTG
>JBFHPI010000219.1:0-5770 GCA_041592855.1 Pseudomonas sp. | reverse complement strand
GTCATTACCATCCACCCGGATGAGTCGATCAGCGTGCGCGATAACGGTCGTGGTATTCCGGTGGACATCCACAAGGATGAAGGCGTATCCGCTGCCGAAGTGATCATGACCGTTCTGCACGCCGGCGGTAAGTTCGACGACAACAGCTACAAGGTTTCCGGCGGGCTGCACGGTGTAGGTGTGTCAGTGGTTAACGCCCTGTCCAAGGAACTGGTATTGACCATCCGCCGCGGCGGCAAGATCTGGGAACAGACCTATGTGCATGGTGTGCCCCAGGCACCTTTGGCCGCCGTGGGTGATACCGAAGGCACCGGCACGCAGATCCATTTCAAACCCTCGGAAGAGACCTTTGCCAATATCCACTTCAGCTGGGACATTCTGGCCAAGCGTCTGCGCGAGTTGTCCTTCCTCAACTCCGGCGTTGGCATCCTGTTAAAGGATGAACGCAGCGGCAAGGAAGAACTGTTCAAGTACGAAGGGGGGCTGCGCGCCTTCGTCGAGTATCTCAACCACAACAAGAACACCGTCAACCAGGTGTTCCACTTCAATGTGCAGCGTGATGATGGCGTTGGCGTAGAGGTGGCCTTGCAGTGGAACGACAGCTTTAACGAAAGCCTGTTGTGCTTCACCAACAACATTCCCCAGCGTGACGGCGGTACTCACCTGGCGGGTTTCCGTTCGGCCCTGACGCGTAACCTGAACGCCTATATCGAACAGGAAGGGCTGGCGAAAAAATTCAAGGTGGCCACCACCGGCGACGACGCACGTGAAGGCCTGACCGCGATCATCTCGGTCAAGGTACCGGATCCCAAGTTCAGCTCGCAGACCAAGGACAAGCTGGTTTCCAGTGAAGTGAAGACCGCGGTTGAACAGGAAATGGGCAAGTACTTCGGCGACTTCCTGCTGGAAAATCCCAACGAAGCCAAGGCCGTGGTCGGCAAGATGATCGACGCCGCCCGCGCCCGTGAAGCGGCGCGTAAGGCCCGGGAAATGACTCGGCGCAAGGGCGCCCTGGATATCGCCGGACTGCCAGGCAAGCTGGCCGACTGCCAGGAGAAGGACCCTGCCCTTTCTGAACTCTACATAGTGGAGGGTGACTCCGCGGGCGGTTCAGCCAAGCAGGGCCGTAACCGCAAGACCCAGGCGATCCTGCCGCTCAAGGGCAAGATCCTCAATGTCGAGAAAGCCCGATTCGACAAGATGCTCTCCTCCCAGGAAGTCGGTACCCTGATTACCGCCCTGGGCTGCGGTATCGGTCGCGAGGAGTACAACATCGACAAGCTGCGCTACCACAACATCATCATCATGACCGATGCCGACGTTGACGGTTCGCACATCCGCACCCTGCTGCTGACCTTCTTCTTCCGCCAGCTGCCGGAGCTGATCGAGCGCGGCTACATCTATATCGCCCAGCCACCGTTGTACAAGGTGAAGAAGGGCAAGCAGGAGCAGTACATCAAGGACGACGAGGCAATGGATGAATACATGACCCAGTCGGCCCTGGAAGACGCCAGCCTGCACGTCAATGAAAGTGCCCCCGGCCTGGCTGGGGAGGCGCTGGAGCGCCTGGTCAACGATTACCGCATGGTGATGAAGACCCTCAATCGCCTGTCGCGTCTGTACCCCATCGAGCTCACCGAGCACTTCGTCTATCTGCCGCGGGTGGAGCTGGAGCAACTGGCTAATCAGGCGCAGATGCAGCTCTGGCTGAGCGGGCTGGATGAGCGTCTCAAGGTGATGGAAAAGTCCGGTCTGGTGTACAAGACCAGCCTGCACGAAGACCAGGAGCGCCACCTCTGGTTGCCCCAGGTGGAACTGGTATCCCACGGGGTTTCCAGCTACATCATCTTCAACCGCGACTTCTTTGCCAGTAACGATTACAAAACCGTGACCAGTCTCGGTGACCAGCTGAACAACCTGCTGGAAGAAGGCGCCTATGTGCAGCGCGGCGAGCGCAAGAAGCCGGTCAGCACCTTCAAGGATGCGCTGGCCTGGCTGATGGCGGAAAGCACCAAGCGCCACAGCGTTCAGCGCTACAAGGGGCTGGGTGAAATGAACCCGGATCAGCTCTGGGAAACTACCATGGACCCGGATGTACGGCGCATGCTCAAGGTGCGCATCGAAGACGCCATCGCCGCCGATCAGATCTTCAACACCCTGATGGGCGATGCAGTAGAGCCCCGTAGGGACTTTATCGAGACCAATGCTTTGGCAGTGTCCAACCTGGATTTTTAATCCAGTTGTCGATGGGCAGATTAATTGGCATGTTTGTGCGAGTTATTGGCATGCCAGAATCAGAAACTACCCCGGCCTAGCGCCGGGGTTTTTTTTCTTTAGGCAGGATAAATGGTGATGATTTGATCAGCATTAGGTAACAGGGTTGATCAAGGAGTTACCAAGAAACTGCAAGACCGGGACTGTGATTACAAATGTCATTACAGGTGTCTGTCGCCATGGCTTCCATCAATATCCGCATCGACGACGAGCTTAAAGTCCGCGCTTACCTTGAGCTGGAAAAGCTTGGGGTCACCCCTTCTGAACTGATACGCCAGGTCTTGCAGTATGTGGCCGAGCGCGGACAGTTGCCATTTGCTCCAGTACTGATGACCGAGGAAGATAAGGCCCTGATCGCCACAGTGCGCGAACGCCTTGCAGCGCCCCAGCGCGTAAAGGTTGCGCTGGATGACCTATAGCCTCGAATTCGATGCAAGGGCACTGAAGGAGTGGCAAAAGCTGGGGAATACCGTCCGCGAACAGTTGAAGAAAAAACTCGCGGAGGTGCTAGTCAATCCGCGCGTCGAGGCGAATCGCCTCCACTCACTACCTGATTGCTACAAGATCAAACTTCGCAGCAGTGGTTATCGCTTGGTGTACCAGGTGATCGATCATGAGGTGGTGGTATTTGTCGTAGCTGTGGATCGAGGTGAGCGTGAGCAGGCCTGCCGCAAGGTTGCCGAGCGACTCAAATAGACGGCTGCGAACCGTCTGTCCTAATACTTAAGATCTTTTCGGCAAGCGTCAGAGAGGCTGTTATCCCTTCTCCATGGAGTCTCATTGACAGGCTGTCACTGCAGGTCGCGTTATCGCCCGCCGACACCAACAGCAGATATAAAAAACCGGCTTAAAGCCGGTTTTATATGAAGGTGAAAAATACTTATGCACCAAGGGCATAATTTTGCGTTCTAGGTAAAAAACCATATAAATCAGCCGATTGAAATGCGTAATGGCACTCTGCTGGTATTTGACGCACAGCTTATCCACAGATCGGGTCAGACCGTTTCAGTGGCTTCGCAGGGCAGGCTGTCGGCGCTTAGGGAACCGATTTCCCGTTGGGCCTGGCTGACCCATTCAAAGGCGCGGTCATTCAGTTCGGCAATGGCGCGGGGACCTTCGCCCTGGGCATGCATCAGTGGGCCGATCACCACCTGGATGGTGCCAGGGGTCTTGCTCCAGCCCTGCTTGGGCCAGAAGTGCCCGGCGTTATGGGCGATGGGCAGTACCGGCAGCTTGGCGTTGACCGCCAGGGCGGCGCCGCCGCGGCTGAACTTGCCGATCTGACCCGGTGGAATGCGCGTACCTTCGGGGAAGATCAGCACCCAGGCGCCCTGCCCCAGGCGCTCATGGCCTTGCTTGGCCAGTTGCTTGAGGGCGGCCTTGGGGTTGCTGCGGTCGATGGCGATTGGCTTGAGCATGGCCATGGCCCAGCCGAAGAAGGGCACATAGAGCAGTTCGCGCTTGAGCACCTGGCTCAGGGGCTCGAACAGGGCGGAGAGGAAAAAGGTTTCCCAGGTGCTCTGATGCTTGGCCAGCACCACGCAGGGTTGCTGGGGGATGTTCTCCAGGCCTTTGACTTCATAATTGATGCCCACCAGAACCTTGGCCAGCCACACAGCGCAGCGGCACCAGCTCTGGATCACGAAGCGGTAGCGGGCGCGAAAAGACAGGAAGGGTGCGACCAAGACGCTGATAAGGCACCAGGCAAAGGCGCTGGAAGCGAGAAGGAAATAGAAGAGGACGGTTCTTGAGGCCTGCACTGTCGACATGGGTAGCGTTACCGTCGCAGGCCTGGGCCTGCTTTATAAGTGGAGGAGCCGGTCGGCGACTGCCGCCAGATCATCGAATATCAGGGTGCCCGCTGGCAATGGTTTGGCCAGGGTACGTTCGCCTTTGCCGGTCTTTACCAACACCGGCTGACAGTCGACGGCCTGGGCGGCGCTCAGGTCACCGCTGCTGTCGCCGACAAACCAGATGCCCTTGAGCGTGACACCATAGTGCGTCGCTATCTGTTCCAGCATGCCAGGGCTGGGTTTGCGGCAGCGGCAGCCGTCATCCGGGCCGTGGGGGCAGTGGACGATCAGGCCGAGCTCGCCGCCTTGTTCCGCCACCAGCTCACGAAGGCGCGCGTGCATGACCTGCAGGGTGGCTTCGTCGTAGTAACCACGGGCCAGACCGGATTGGTTGGTGGCCACGGCCACGGTCCAGCCGGCTTTGGACAGGCGGGCGATGGCCTCGATGGCGCCAGGGATGGGAATCCACTCGTCGAGGGATTTGATATAGGCGTCGGAGTCGTGATTGATCACACCGTCGCGGTCGAGAATCAGCAGATTCATACCAACTCCGTAGGATGGGTTAGCCGCCAAGCGGCGTAACCCATCTGCTGCGGGAATGATGGGTTTCGCCAGGCTCACCCATCCTATGTGTTACCGCGGCGCTTAGCCCAGCACCGAGATATCGGCGACGCCGAGGAACAGGCCACGCAGCTTGGCCAGCAGGGCGTAACGGTTGGCGCGGACACTGGCGTCTTCGGCGTTGACCAGCACCGCCTCGAAGAAGGCGTCCACCGGCTCGCGCAGGTTGGCCAGCTGGCTCAGGGCCAGGTTGTACTGGCGCGCTGCGGCGAGGGGCTGTACCCCGTGCTCGGCCTGCTGAATGGCAGCATTCAGGGCGAACTCGCTGGGGTTGTCGAAGTAGTGGGCCTGGACTGTGGCGGCGACCTGCCCTTCGGCCTTGGCCAGGATATTCGACACGCGCTTGTTGGCGGCGGCCAGGGCTTGGGCCTGGGGCAGGCTGCGGAAGGCCTGCACGGCCTGCACGCGCTGGTCGAAGTCCAGCGGCGAGGTCGGGCTGACCGCACGCACGGCCTGGTACACGGCCACGTCCACGCCTTCGTCCTCGTAACGGGCGCGCAGACGGTCAAAGATAAAGTCCAGCACCTGGGGTGCCAGGCCTTCGGCCTTGACCTTGCCGGCGAACTGCTGGATGGCGAAGCTGACGGCTTCTGCCAGATCCAGATCCAGTTCCTTCTCGATCAGGATGCGCAGCACACCCAGGGCGGCGCGGCGCAGGGCGTAGGGATCCTTGGAGCCGGTGGGCAGCATGCCGATGCCGAAGATGCCGACCAGGGTGTCCAGCTTGTCGGCCAGGGCCACGGCGGCGCCGGTCAGGGTGCTGGGCAGCTCGGCGCCGGCACCGCGGGGCATATATTGCTCGTTGAGGGCCAGGGCCACGTCCTGCGGTTCGCCATCATTGAGGGCGTAGTAGTAGCCGGCGATGCCCTGCATCTCGGGGAACTCGCCGACCATCTCGCTGGCCAGATCGCACTTGCACAGCAGGCCGGCGCGGGCGGCGCGTTGAGCGTCACCTTTGATGCGCTGAGCAATAAAACCAGCCAGGGCGGAGACCCGCTGGGCTTTGTCAAACACCGAACCGAGCTGGGCCTGGAACACCACATTGGCCA
Source organism: Pseudomonas sp. (assembly GCA_041592855.1). Taxonomy (GTDB): domain Bacteria; phylum Pseudomonadota; class Gammaproteobacteria; order Pseudomonadales; family Pseudomonadaceae; genus Aquipseudomonas. The sequence continues at coordinate 33 of JBFHPI010000219.1, read as the reverse complement.
GGCGCTGGTTGAAGCTTTCCAGCTTCTGCTTCT
>JBFHPI010000218.1:0-5809 GCA_041592855.1 Pseudomonas sp. | reverse complement strand
GTACCAGGAGTTTGCCGAGCAGGCGGCCAAGCCAGAGCCAGAGTCGTGTCAGCATGGTGTGCATTCCTTGTCGTTATTGTTGTGCGCAATCATTCGGGGCACTTGGGGCCAGGTGTCCAGGCTTTGGCGGGTATCGCCTCCAGCTGTTGTTCCAGAGAAGGATTGCCCAGCACCTTGAGGTACTCGACCAGGGCCCAGCGCTCCTCCGGTTCCAGGGCACGGCCGATCACGCCGTTCTGGCGGCAGCCGGCGCGGAATTCGTGGCCGCGGTTGCTGTTGCCGGTGATGCGGGTGTCGAAGAGGAAGCCCCCCGGAAACTTGTCGCTGACATAGCCCACTTGCTTGGGGTCGTACTCGAAGCTACCGACCCAGAACTGGCTCTGCCGCTCATACACCGGCGACAGTAGCTGGAACAGGTTGGGCACCGAGCCGTTATGCAGGAAGGGCGGCGTGGCCCAGATACCGTCAAGGGGCCGGGCCTTGTAGCCGCGCTTTTCCTGCACGCCGATGGGCAGGCCGTAGCCATCCATGCGCCAGCGCTCGCGGGGCGAGATACCAGCATCTGCGTAGGCGCGGTTTTCCACATAGGCGGTGACATAGGCCAGGGCCTTGGCGCTGGAAATGTTGCTTAGATCAACGTCTTCCAGGCTGGCGCCGAACAGGCGTACATCCAGGCGGCCCAATTCCTCCTTGGTCCAGCCCAGTTTGCGGATGTCGTAACTGTGGTCGGCGATATTGTTGGCGGTGGTGGGGTCGGTGCCGACTATGCTGGTGGGCACCACGCGCATGCGCCACTCAGGATCGCGGGCCCGGGCGAAGCGATCTTCCGGTTTTTTCGGATCGGGGGCGTGGCAGTAGGCGCAGTTTTCCGCATACAGGGCACGACCCTGGCTGGCCAAGGGGATATCGACCTTGCCGAAAATGGCCTCTGGCCAGGCGGGTGGCGCCAGTCGCTTGAGGGTTTCTTCCAGGGTGTAGAGGTCATGCAGACGCACGCCTGAGGCATAGCGCTCGGTTTCCGCGACCGGCGTGCCATCATCGTTCAGCAGCTTGAGCGGCGCGCCCACGCCCAGGGCCTCGCCGACATTACGTGCCATGGGTTGCATGGCCGAGCCGTTCCACTGTACCCAGTCGAATTTCCAGATATCCCAGACGTGGGGGTAGCTGACCGGAGCATTGGCCACTCGGTAGTTGCTGGCATCGATGGCATCGCCGAATACGGTGTTGGCGATACGACCAAAGGCATCGGTGCGGCCGAAACCTTCTTCGGTGGGGTAAAGACCGCGATGCCAGTCGTTGTAGGCGGTACCGAGCAGACGGTCGAGCACTTGCTTGAACTCTTCGCGCAGCGGGTCGTAGCCCTGCTTGTAGTTTTCGCCCAGCACTTGCTTGGCAAAGCGGCGGAATTTCAGCGGGTTGTAATAGGTAAAGGCCATGCTCATACCCAGGGCCTGACCAAAACTGCCGCCACGCAGGGTGGGCACGGTGGAGGCCAGGGAGTGCAGGGCAGGGCCACCGTCGATACGCACGGCCTGGCCCTTGTAGCGCAGCTCGCCGGTATGGCACGCGGCGCAGCTGATATCCAGGTAGTTCTGGCCTTGCTCATCGCTGTGACGGGCAAAGCCTACTGGCAGATTACCGGGGTTGAGTGCGCTGGGCTGCTGCCTGGGATCGACCAGAAAGCCGAAGCGGGCCAGGTACTCCGGGGTGGCGAATTTATCCTTGCTCAGCGGCAATTCCAGGGCGGTGAACCACTCGTAGCGCAGGCCTTTCACCTGTGTGCCCTGGGGGGTGTAGTAATAGGTCTGACGCTGCGCCTCACTCCATTGCGGCAGATAGTGAAGCTGCTGTGGCGGCAGGTAGTGGGGCAAGTTGGGGCGGGCGACAAAGTAAAGACCGATAGCCGCCAGCAATATGAGGAGAATCAGCAAACCTTTGACGGTGCGGCTCAGCAGGCGCATCGGGAACTTCCTTGTAATTGTTGTGACGGCCGATTCTAGCCCAGTCCTATTCCTGCATGGCAAGTGATTATATGGTGCAATGCTATGCTCGCTCGGCAGGCTCCGCTGTGGCCGCACACTAAACGGCAATAGCCTCTAGGGGGCTGTAGAACTCCACTTTATGACAGGGGTATGCGATGCATCCATTTTCTGCGAGCCAACCGCCGTTGTTGGTTGTAGCCCTGGGTTATCTCGGCTTGCTGCCTTTTATTGGCGGTGCCCTGAGTATCTGGGTACTGCCGCTGGGCTGGCGTGGTTTTGTCCTGGAAGCTTTGCTGGATTATGCCGCCGTGATTCTGGCATTTATGGGGGCGATTCACTGGGGCTTGGCCATGCGTGCAGAGGGTTCACAGGATGCCCCTTTGCAACTCGGCTTGTCGGTGATCCCGCCGCTGCTTGGGTGGCTGGCGATTGCCAGTGGTATGCCCTTGCTGGCGGCACTGCCGTTGATGTTGGTGGGCTTTGTCGGCTTGTATCTGGCTGATCTGCACGCGGTGCGTCTGGGTTTGGCCCCGCAGTGGTATCCGGCGCTGCGCATGCCGCTGACGGCCATCGTCAGCCTGTGTCTGCTGGTGGCCTGGTCCAGCCTACTGCTGGGCTGATGGCAGCCAGACACGCAGGTGTTGCAATGCCTGTTCACGACGGGTGTTCCAATCACCCTGGATGGGCTGCCAGTTCTGTTGGTGCTGTCTCAGCCACTGCTGGCAGCGCCGGTAAAAGTCCTGGCGCTGGGCCAGATCTGGCCGGCAGCGCTGGCCATCGTCGACCCAGGGCACATGCTCGGGACTCAGCAGCAGATGCAGGTGATACTCGCGCTTGAGCAGTTCGTCATGCAGCCAGGTGGGGCAGTCGCCGAACAGGGTCTGGCTCCAGAGGATATTGCTCAGCAGGTGGGTATCGAGGATCAGCAACTCGGGGCGCGCGGCTCGGGCAGCATCTTCCCAGGCCAATTGACCGCCGGCGATGGCCGGGATATCGGCGTAGCAGGTGTCTCGTTGCTGCTGCTCGATAAAGTGGCGTACATACTCGCCGACTATGACACCGCCGAATTCGCACTGTATCTCGGCGGCCAGCCAGCTCTTGCCGCTGGACTCCGGCCCGGTCAATACCAGCACTTTCATGTTGTCAGCAGCGCGCGGTCGCGCCGCCAGGTCAGCCAGCCACTGCAGGCCAGCAGGGTGAACAGGCCGTATAGCGCGGCTGTCAGGTACAGCTGGTAATGCAGAAACAGGGCGACATAGAGCAGGTCGAGGACTATCCACAGTGGCCAGCATTCGAGTTTCTTGCGTGCCATCCACACCTGTGCCACCAGGCTGAAGGCGCTGAGGGTTGCGTCCTGCCAGGGGGCGCTGGCGTCGGTATGGGTTGCCATCAGATAGCCCAGCAACAGTGCTCCGATCGTGCCGCTGGCCAGGCCGAGTAGCAGGCCGCGGCTGTCCAGGCGGCTGACGCTGACCCCCTGATGCGCCTTGCCGCCACGGCGCCACTGCCACCAACCATAGAGTTGCAGAGCGGCATACACGCCCTGCAGCAGCATGTTGGAATAGAGCTTGCCGTCGAAGAAGATCCAGCCATACATCAGGACCATGGCCAGGCCGATGGGCCAGCACCAGATGTTCTGCCTGACGGTCAGCCAGACAGCCAGGACGCCCAGGGCGCTGGCGAGTAGTTCAATGGGAGACATGGAATTCAGGCTGTATGCACAAGGGGCGCAGATTGTAGCCGATAACGCGCCCCAGGCTTAGCAGCTCAGGCTGTCAGCCTGACGATAGAGACTGAGCAGCTTGCGCGTGATGGTCTGCTGGATATCATCGCGCTCGAAGCTGGACAGGCGGGTGAGGCGGTTGACCTGCAAGCGATGCAGGTGGATATAGGGCATCTGCTGATTGAACTCGCGCAAATCGCCTTTCATCATGATTGGCAGAAAGATATCCCCGGCCTTCTTCTGGTTGCTGATGATCTGTGCCAGTGCCGGTTTAAAGGCCATGGTCTTGGGCGCCGGGCCGCCTTCCTTGAACATGGTGGCCAACAGCAAGCCGGGTTTGCCCACAACTACACCGGGGAGCACGCACAGGCCGGTTTTGCGCACGGCGACGGCGTCGATGCCATGCAGGGTGTCATGGAAGGCATAGGGGTTGGGTAGCACCACCATCTTGCGCCCCTGGTCGCTGGGGAAGTGCAGGTCGTAATTGGTGTAAAGCTGCTGCACCGACTCGGAGAATACGCACAGGCGGTTCTCGAACAGCTTGATAAAGCGCTCGGCCAGCTCGCGTCGGGCGATATTGTCCAGGTCCCAGATCAGATCCTGGTTCTGCGGACGACTGAGATCGACTTCCTGATGTTCCATGCTGCTCATTCAAGCCTCATATGCGAAACTGCCCCAGCAGCCTGTTGAGTTGTTCGGCCAGCTGTCCGAGATGCTGACCGGCCTGGCTGGATTGCTCCGCAGCCTGGGCGTTATTGTGAGCCAATCCGGCCACGTCGGTCACATTCTGGTTGATATCTTCGACCACGTGCGACTGTTGCAGCGTAGCGCTGGCAATCGATGCATTCAATCCCGTCAGGTTGCGTAGACCATTGGTAATCTGCTGCAGGCTCTCACCGGCCTGTTTGGCCTGCTCAATGGTACGCTGTGAGGCTTGGCTGCTGGCATCTATGACCTTGACTGCGGCTTCTGAATGGGCCTGCAGGCGCTCTATCATGCCCTGGATCTCGGCTGTGGACTGCTGGGTGCGTTGCGCGAGCAGACGTACTTCATCGGCCACCACGGCAAAACCCCGGCCCTGTTCGCCGGCCCGGGCGGCCTCGATGGCTGCGTTCAGGGCCAGCAGATTGGTCTGTTCGGCAATGGAGCGGATTACCTCCAGTACGCTGCCGATCTGGGTGCTTTCCTGGGCAAGGGTCTGGATCACCTCGACCGCATCATGGATGGTGGAGGATAGCTGGTTGATCTGTTGCAGGCTGGCCTCGATATTCTGCTGCCCTTGCTGGGCCTGCTCCTCGGCAGTATGCACTTCGCTGGAGGCGTGTTCGGCATTCTTGGCCACATCCTGTACGCCATAGGTCACTTGATTGACTGCCGTGGCCACCAGTTCCATCTGTTGTGACTGCTGCTGGCTGTGTTGTTGCGCTTCGCTGGCCACCTGACCGAGCTGGTGGGCGGCCTGTTCCAGGGCTCTGGCCGACTCCAGAGCGCTGCGGATCACTCCACGCAACTTACCGGTGAAGGCATTGAAGTGCTCGGACAGCGTAGTCAGCTCATCACGCCCATGGGTGTCCAGGTTGCGCGTCAGGTCGCCTTCGCCGCTGGCAATATTGGCCATGGCCGTGACAGCCTGTTGCAGGGGCTGGGTAATGCTGCGCAGGATAACTGCCAGCAAACCGGCCATCAGCGCGGCAATCACCAGCCCCACCAGCGAGGCGTTGAGTGCCATGCCACGGAATTCGGCTTGCACATCGTCGACATAGACCCCAGAGCCGATGATCCAGCCCCAGGGCTGGAACAGTTCCACATAGGAAATCTTGGGCACGGGGTCGGTGGAGCCCGGCTTGGGCCAGCGATAGTCGACCTGGCCGGCACCCTGGCGTTTGCTGATCTGCACCATTTCATTGAACAGGGCCTTGCCATCCGGGTCCTTGAAGCCTGAGAGATTCTGCCCTTCCAGCTTGGGGTTGGTCGGGTGCATGACCATCACCGGGGTCTGATCGTTGATCCAGAAATACTCCTGGCCGTCGTAACGCAAACCCCTGATGCTTTCCATGGCTTGCTTCTGGGCCTGTTCACGGCTTAATTCACCTGCACTTTCCAG
>JBFHPI010000217.1:0-5814 GCA_041592855.1 Pseudomonas sp. | reverse complement strand
TCCACCAGGCCCACGAACACTCCTACGGCGAGTACCGGCGCATGCTTGCCGCGGTGCTCGCCCAACTGGCCGACGAACGCCAGTGGCCGGGCTTCGATGCCGATCTGGCGGCCATCGGCCTGTCGGCCCTGCTCGATGGCCTGTGGCTGGAATCCGGGCTCAACCCCAACACCTTCTCCCCAGCCCAGGGCGTGCTGCTCTGCGAGGCCTGGGTCGACGGCCTGGAGGCGGGCGGTTATCGCCGCTTCCTTTCGGGGGGATGATGTTGATCAAGTGTTCAGCAATGGCTAGAGTGGCCCGGCGATAACCCGTTCGACACATAACGACAAGACTGGCCGCCCCGACGAGGGCGGTGGGAGCGAACGCATGACGGCCATGGCCCGTGTATTGATCGTCGACGACGATCCGGTAATCCGTGAGTTGCTGGCCTCCTACCTGCAGCGCGACGGTTATGAGGTGCTCTGCGCCGAGACCGCCGAGCAGGCCGAAGCCTGCCTGCAGGAGCAGCCGGTGGAGCTGGTGATGCTCGACATCCGCCTGCCCGGCAAGGACGGCCTGACCCTGACCCGCGAGCTGCGCGTGCGCTCGGAGGTGGGCATCATCCTGATCACCGGGCGCGACGACGATATCGACCGTATCGTCGGCCTGGAGTGCGGCGCCGACGACTACCTGGCCAAGCCGTTCAACCCGCGCGAGCTGATGTCGCGGGCGAAGAACCTGATCCGCCGCGTGCGCCATGCCCAGGCTGCCGGTAATGCCGAGGAAGGCCGCCAGCTGCGCCAGTTCGCCGACTGGACCCTGGACCTGGACCGCCGCCGCCTGCTCGCCGCCGACGGCAGTGAGAGCCTGCTGACCCATGGCGAGTTCCAGTTGCTCAGCGTGTTCCTGCGCAACAGCGGCCACACCCTGAGCCGCGACCAGCTGATGGACCAGATCCGCAACCGCGAATGGCTGCCCAACGACCGCTCCATCGACGTACTGGTCGGCCGTCTGCGCCGCAAGCTGCGCGATGACCCGGCCGATCCGCGGCTGATCATCACCATCCATGGCGCTGGTTACCTGTTTAGCGCCCCGGTGAGTGTGCGTTGACCAAGTTCTGCCTGTCGCTCGGCCTGCTGCTGGTGGCGTCGCTGGCCCGCGCTGAACCGCTGACCCTGCGTTATTGCGATCATCCGGTGTACCCGCCGATTTCCTGGAGTGATGCCACAGGCCGGGTGCAGGGCGTAGCGCCGCGAGCGGTGCGCGAGGTGGCTACGCGCCTCGGCCTGCCCCTGGAGATCGTGGTGCTGGGCAACTGGCAGCGCTGCCTGAGTGATGCCGCCGAGGGCCGGGTCGATCTGGTGATCGCCTACCGCTCGGCCGAGCGCGAGGCGCAGTTGCTGTTTACCGAAGAGCCGCTGCTGCACGAGGAAGTGGCGCTGTTCTATAACCGTGAGCGGCCGCTCGCGGTGCAGCGCCTGGAAGACCTGGCCGGCTATCGCGGCGGTCTGCTGTTCGGCGAAAGCTACGGTCAGGCCTTCGACCAGCTGGTGGCGGCCCATGGCAATGTCGAGCGGGTGGCCAGCAACCAGCAGAACTTCGGCAAGCTGATTCGCGGCCGGATCGACTTTATTGCCCACGAGCGGCGCACCGGCCAGCTGTTCGTCGAATACCTGCCGGGCGCCGAGCGTATCGCCATGGCGCCCCTGACCCTGGCGGTCGACCAACTGCATTTCGCCATCTCGCGACGCTCGCCACTGGCCGCCTGGCGCGGGCGCATCGATGCCGAACTGCGCCGCCTGCGTGAGGAGGGTGCAGTCGAGCGCTGGCTGGTGGACAGCGAGGCCGCCTACCGGGCCCTGCAGGAGGCCGCCCGGTGAACCTGCGCCTGCCGGTACTCAGCGGCCTGTCGCGGCGCTTGCTGCGCTTTATCCTGCTGTTCAGCCTGTGCTTCACCCTGCTCGCAGGCGCCGTGCAGCTGGGGCTGGAATACCGCCGTGAAATGGCCGCGGTGGACTCGCGCCTGGCGCTGATCCGCAGCGGCTACCTGGCCAGCCTCGAGCGCAGCCTATGGGACCTCAACCAGGAGCAGCTGGCGGTGCAGTTGCGCGGCCTGGTGGACTTTCCCGATATCGCCTGGGTGCGCCTGGCCGGCAGTGACTTCGACTTGTTCAAGGGCAACCCCGAGGCCGCCGAACCGCTGCGCCGCGAGCGCTTCGAACTGGTCTATCGCCTGGCTGACGGTCAGCCGCGGGCGGTCGGCAGCCTCGAGGTGGCGGTGGATATCGCCAGTATCCATCGCCGTCTGTGGGCCAGCGGCCTGACCAACCTGCTTTGGATGGGCCTGTTTATCTGCGGTCTGGCCATCACCCTGGCCTGGCTGTTCCACCGTCTGGTCACCCGCCACCTGCTGGCCATGGCCGAGTTCTCCCGTCATCTCGGTGCTGGTAGCTGGCAGCAGCCGCTGCAGTTGGCCAAGCAGGCCCGTGCCGACGACGAGATCGACCAGGTGGCCCATGCCCTGGAGGATCTGCGCCAGGCCATGCTCGCCGACCTGCGCCGGCGCGAGGCCGACCGCCAGGCCCTGGTCGGACGCCAGGACGAGCTGCAGCGCATGGTCGAGCAGCGCACCGCCAGCCTGCACCAGGCCAAGGAGCAGGCCGAGGCGGCCAACCGCGCCAAGTCGCGCTTTCTCGCCACCATGAGCCACGAACTGCGCACCCCGCTCAATGGCATCCTTGGCATGGCCGAGCTGCTTGCCGGGGCGCCGCTGGGCGAGCGCGAACGCCAGCGCCTGCATGCCCTGCACAAGGCCGGCGAGGGCCTGCTGGCACTGCTCAATGACCTGCTGGACTTCGCCAAGCTGGAGGAGGGTGAGGCCCGCGCCGAGCCTGTGGCTTTTGCCCTGGGCGAACTGCTGGGCGAGGTTGTGACCCTGCTGGAGCCCCGTGCCCAGGCCAACGGCACCCACCTGCAGGTACAGATTGATGCCGGGGTCAGCCCCTGGCTGCTGGGCTGCGAGCAGTTCCTGCGCCAGGTGTTGACCAACCTGCTGGCCAACGCCATCAAGTTCACCGCCGATGGTCGGGTGTGCCTGGGAGTCGAATTGCTTGACGAGCAGGACGGGCGCCAGCGCCTACGCATCCAGGTCGAGGACAACGGCATCGGCATCGCCGGCGCCGCCCAGGCGCGTATCTTCGAGCGTTTCGTCCAGGCCGACGAACAGGTGGCGCGGCGCTACGGAGGCGCCGGCCTGGGTCTGGCCATCTGCCGGCGCCTGGTGCAGGCCATGGGCAGCGAGATCCAGCTATACAGCCGCGAGGGGCAGGGCAGCCGCTTCTGGTTCGAGCTGGACCTGCCACGGGCGCAGGCGCCCGAGCCGTCGGCGTTGCCGCCGGCGCCGCTGTTGCCGGGGCGGCGCGTGCTGGTGGTGGAGGACGTGCCGCTCAACCGCGAGGTGGCCCGCGGCCTGCTCGAGCGCGAAGGCCAGCTGGTCAGCCTGGCCGAGGACGCCGCCCCGGCCCTTGAGCTGTGCCGCCAGCAGCCGTTCGACCTGATCCTGCTGGACGTGCACCTGCCCGGCTGCAGCGGCGTCGAACTGTGCCGGCAGATTCGCCAGGATTCCCGGGGGCTCAATCGCGCCACCCCGGTCTATGCCTTCACCGCCAGCCTGCAGGCGAACAAGATCCAGGGCTACCTGCAGGCCGGCATGCAGGGGGTTATCGGCAAACCCATCGATCTGGCCCTGCTGCGCCAGGCCCTGGCCGCCGCACCCGCACCCGCGCCCACGGCCTGGCTGGAGGCGGCGGCGTTGCAGGCGCATGCCGTGCAGCTTGGCGAGGCGCGTCTGCGTGAGCTGCTCGGGTTGTTGCAGGACAGCCTGCAGGCGCAGGGCGGCTTGCTGCGCGCGGCCCTGCAGCAGGGCGATGGCGCGGCCCTGCAGGCGGCCGCGCATCGTCTCGCCAGTGCCTGCGACAGCCTCGGCGCGCAGGCACTGGGGCGCTTGTTGCGGCAGCTGGAGCAGGCCGCCGAGGAGGACCCCGGACGCTCCTGGCAGACCTGGCAGGCGCCGCTGGAGCAGGCCCTGGCAGGCACCGCGCACGCCATAGCGCAGGCCCGCGCAGCGTTGTAACAAAGCTGTTACCACTTCTTACAAGTTCTTTCGCGCCGTACAACGGCGCCTTACATCGCCTGCCAATAATCGAGACGGGACCGGGTATCGCGCCCGGGTACGCTTCGGTTACTGGGAGACAACAACAATGAAACTCCGCAGCTTTTCCGCGCTGGATGCGCTACTGGTCGGCGCCGTGCTGCTGGCGCTGATCGCCGGCTCGCTGAGCCTGTTCGACAACCCCATGGGCGGGCCGCTGCAACTGGCACTGATCATGGTCGGTTGCAGCGCCGCGCTGATCGGCATGAAGAACGGCATCGGCTGGGCCGAGCTGGAACGCGAGATCGTCGCGACCAATGCCAAGACCATCGGCTCGATCTTCATCTTCCTGTCCATCGGCGTGCTGATCGGCGCCTTTATCCTCGCCGGCACCGTGCCGACCTTGCTGTATGCGGGGCTCAGCCTGCTCTCGCCGGGCTTCTTCTACCCGCTGGCGTGCCTGATCTGCGCCATCGTGTCGATCTGTATCGGCTCGTCCTGGACCACCGCGGCGACCATCGGCGTTGGTCTGATGGGCACCGCCTACGGCTTCGGCCTGTCGCCGGAGATCACCGCCGGTGCGGTGGTGGCCGGTGCCTACTTCGGTGACAAGATGTCGCCGCTGTCGGAAACCACCAACCTGGCTCCGGCCGTGGTCGGTGTCGACCTGTTCAGCCATATTCGCCACATGGCCTGGGTCTCGGTGCCGAGCCTGCTGATCGCCCTGTGCCTGTTCAGCGTCCTGGCCCTGAATGCCGAGGTGCGCGGCGACGCGGTGTCCAACGTGCCCGAGTTGCAGGCCCAGCTGCGCCAGTCCTTCGACATCGCCTGGTACAACCTGATCCCCATGCTGGTGCTGCTGGTGCTGTCGGTGCGCAAGGTGCCGGCCTTCCCGGCGATCATGTTCAGCGCCGCACTGGCCTGCGGGTTTGCCGTGCTGTTCCAGGGCGCGGCGATCGACCGCTTTATGGGCGACAGCGAGCTGAGCGGCGCCTCGCGCACTGTCACCGCGCTGTGGACGGTGATGGCCACCGGCTTTTCCATCAGCAGCGGCAATGAGGTGGTCGACAGCCTGCTCAGCCGCGGCGGCATGGCCGGCATGGTGTTTATGGCCTTCCTGGTGTTCTGCTCGATGATGATGACCGCGGTGCTCGAGCGCATCGGCTTTATCCGCTACCTGCTCGGCCTGATCGTGCGCAGCGTGCACTCGGTGGGCGCGCTGATCGGCGCCACCCTGGCCACCAGCCTCAGCGTCAACCTGCTGACCGGCGACCAGTACCTGTCGCTGGTGCTGCCGGGGCAGATGTGGAAGGAGGAATACCGCCGCCGGCGCCTGGCCGCGGTCAACCTGTCGCGCAGCATCGAGGACGCCGGCACCGTGACCTCGGCACTGATCCCGTGGAACGCCTGTGCGGTGTACATGGCTGCGACCCTGGGCGTGGCCACCCTGGCCTATGCCCCATTCGCCTTCTTCAACTGGATCAATCCGATCATCGCGCTGCTCTACGGCATCTTCTGCATCAAGATCCTGCCTCTGGCCGATGAGCCCGACGCTGTCGAAGATGTCGCGCCGGCCTCCACCCGGCCGCTGCCCAGCGCCGGCTGATCCATCCCGCAACCCACCAGGCCCGCCGCAGAGCGGGCCTTTTTGCGTTGTACGGCGAGTAGGGTGCGCCGTGCGCACC